>CAYFTQ010000084.1:0-9399 GCA_964346035.1 uncultured Roseospira sp.
GGAGGCGCGCGCCGCCAGCCTGGAGGCTGCCCTGGCGGAGTCCGAACGGACCCGGGGCAAGCTGGAGGTCACCCTGGAAGAAACCCGCGCCAGCCTGCGCTATGCCCGCACCCGCTATGACCGCGATGTTCCGGCCGGCCCGGCTTTGCGCCTGCACGACCTGACCGCGCGCATGCTGGATCAAGGCGCATCGCCGGAACGGCTGGCCTTCCTGATCCGGCTGGCGACACGGCCCCTGACCTGCGCGACGGAGCCGGAAACGCGACGCCTGCGCTTGGGCATCGACAACCCGCCGGTGGAGGGCACCATCGCGGCGCTGGCGGACGGCGAGTTGACCGTCTCCGGGTCGGGCGTGCCGGCCCGGGACGAGGCCGGGCGGCCGGAGGCATGGTTCGATCCCGACCGGCCCGTGACCCTGGTGCTGAGCCGGCGCGGCGGCGGACGCGACACGCTTGAGGGAACGCTTCCCCTGAACCATTCGGTGCCCCTGGAAGGCTCGGAACACCGGATCAACGCAACGGCCGGCGCGACGGGAATGGTCGAACTCTCCGCAGAAAGCTGCTCCTACTGGTAGCCTCCCGCCCGTCCGCGTTCGTGGCCGCGCCCCGGGCGCATTGGCGCACGCCGCCATCCGGGCTATATGTGGGAAACCATGACGGAAACGGCGCGACAGACGTCTCGCCCGCGCCCCCCATCACGCTGGCCGCAGGACCCCGCCCCCATGCAAGAGCGCATCGTCGTCACATATCATGTCTCCGCAGGCGCCGACACCATCGAGGCCCGCGCGCGCGGTATTGCCGTCGAGCAGTCGGTCGAAATGCCGGTGGAGGCGATCACCGAGCCGCGCGTGCTCGACGAGATCGTCGGAGACGTGCGCGACATCTCCGAGGTTCGGCCGGGCCTGTTCCAGGTCCGGATCGGGCTGGCCACCGAAACCGTCGGCGCCGAGGCCGGCCAGTTGGTCAACATGATCTATGGCAACACCTCGATCCAGCCGGATACGGTTCTTGTCGATGCAGACTTTCCGCCCGTGATCCTGGAGGCGTTCGGCGGACCGCGCCACGGCGTTGACGGCCTGCGCGCGCGCGCCGGCGGAGAAGCGCGCGCCCTGACCTGTTCGGCCCTGAAACCTCAGGGCCTGTCGGTCGAAGCGCTGGCGGACCTGGCCCACCGCTTCGCGCTCGGCGGGCTGGATTTCATCAAGGACGATCACGGCATCGCAGACCAGCGCTACAGTCCCTACGACCGGCGCGTGCCCGCCCTGGCGGAGGCGGTGCGGCGCGCCCGCGCTCACACCGGGCGGCCCACCCGCTACATTCCCAGCGTCTCCGGCGACCTGGACCAGATGCGTCACCGGTTGCGCATCGCCCGCGACGAGGGTCTGGACTGTGCCATGATCCAGCCGATGATCTGCGGCTTCCCGGCCATGCAGACCCTGATCCGCGAAAACCCGGATTTCGCCTTCTTCACCCATCCCACCATGACCGGGGCGGCCCGCATCGACCCGCCGTTCCTGCATGGCACGCTGTTCCGGCTGATGGGCGGGGATGCCGTCATTTATACCAACCACGGCGGGCGCTTCGCTTTTTCCCGCGAAACCTGCGTGACCCTGGGGCGGCGCGCCACCCGGCCATGGAACGGCCTGAAGCCGGCACTGCCGGTGCCGGCCGGCGGCATGACCCCGGACCGCGTGCCGGAGATGATCGAGTGTTATGGTCGCGACGTCATGCTTTTGATCGGGGGCGGCCTGTTGCTGGCGGGCGAAAGGCTGATCGAGGAAACCCGGGCGTTCCAGGATCACGTCGCCGCTCTGTCTGCGGCGGCACCGCAGGGAGAGCCCGCCAATGCCTGATATCGAGGCTGAAGCCCGCGCCCATGCTGAGGCCCCCGCGCCGGCGGGCAGCACGCCGGCCTTTCGCCCTGCGGCAGGAACATGCCGCTGGCGCGGCGTCGACGTGCGTCCCTACAAGGAAGACGGCGCCGCGCCCTTCAAGGGCGTGTCTCGCCAGGCCCTGTTCTCAGAGCCGACCCTGGCCGGTGAACTGCGCTATTTCGAGGTCGCCGCGCGCGGTCACACCACTCTGGAACGCCACCAGCATGCTCACGGCGTGATGATTCTGCGCGGCCACGCCCTGTGCCTGCACGGCACCACGGTCCGGCGGCTGGGGCCCCATGACCTTGTCCTCATCCCGCCCATGACCTGGCACCAGTTCCGCGCCCTCGGCGATGCGCCGATGGGGTTTCTTTGCATGGTGAATGCCGACCGGGACCGCCCCCGGTTACCAACGGACTCCGACCTCGCGGCGCTGCGCGGAACCCCTGAGGTGGCGTTCTTTCTCGACGGCGGCGACCCGACGGCGGAGGAATGAGTCCGGCCGGCCTTGATCCCGCATCGTCGCCCGCGTCAGGGTAGCGGCAGGCTCAATGCCAGGCGCGACGATACGACGATGTCGCGGGCGCGACGATACGACGATGTCGCGGGCGCGACCGGTGCCAGCCCCCCGAGCAGGACACCAACGCCCCGGACCATCAGGGAAAAGGAGCCCGGCATGGGTGAACACATCTCCCTCAACGCCGCCGACGGGCACACCTTCTCGACCTATTGCGCAGACCCGCCGGTGGGGGCGGCACGCGCCGGCGTCGTGGTCGCGCAGGAGATCTTCGGCGTCAACGGGCACATCCAGGCGATTTGCGACGAGTTCGCCGCCTGCGGCTTTCGGGCCGTGGCGCCGGCCTTGTTCGATCGTCGCGTCCCCGGCGCGACACTGCCCCATGACGAGGCCGGTATGGAGCGCGGCCGCGCCTTGCGTTGCGCACTGGGCTGGACCGGGCCGCTGCTGGACATCGACGCCGCGCGCAACCTTGCGGCCAGCGCCGGTCGGGTGGGCATCGTGGGCTACGGCTGGGGCGGCACCCTGGCCTGGCTGGCGGCGTGCCGGCTGCACAGCCTGGCGGCGGCTGCCTGCTACTACGGCGCGGAAATCGTCGAGTTCAAGGACGAGAACCCGAAATGCCCGACGGTGCTCCACTTCGGCGCCCGCGACCCGCTGATCCCGCCACGGGACGTCCAGGACATCGCCGACGCCCATCCCGACCTGCCGGTCGTTGTGCATGCCGAGGTGGGACACGGCTTCAACCGGGACGCCCAAGCGGACCCCGGCGCCGCCGCAGCCAGGGCCGCCAATGCCCGCACGCTGGCGCTGTTTGAAGAGACGCTGGTTGAAGAGACGCCAGGTTGATCCCTTACCGGTTTCGGCAAAGCCGCCGGCCGGCGGCACGTCCGTCAAACAGGCGCATCATCCGTCGTCACCGCCGCCCGCCGCCGGCGCGTCCGAGTCTTCCTGACCGCCCGGGCCGGAAATCATGACGTCGGCCAGCAGACCCTCATTGGCGCGAATGGCGTTCTCGATTTCCTCGGCGATGGCGGGGTTGTCACGCAAGAACTGCTTGGCGTTTTCGCGGCCCTGGCCGATGCGCTGGGAATTATAGGAGAACCAGGCGCCGGACTTCTCGACGATATTGCCGCGCACACCCAGGTCGATGATCTCTCCTACTTTTGATATTCCCTCGCCGTACATTATATCGAACTCGACAGTCTTGAACGGCGGCGCCACTTTATTCTTAACAACCTTGACGCGAGTCTGGTTCCCGACCGTCTCTTCCTTGTTCTTGATTGCACCGATGCGGCGGATATCCAGGCGCACCGAGGCATAGAACTTCAGGGCGTTGCCGCCGGTGGTCGTTTCCGGGCTACCGAACATCACGCCGATCTTCATGCGGATCTGGTTGATGAAGATGATCAGCGTATTGGAGCGCGCCACCGATCCGGTCAGCTTTCGCAGCGCCTGGCTCATCAACCGGGCCTGAAGGCCGACGTGCGAATCGCCCATCTCGCCTTCCAGCTCGGCGCGCGGCACCAGGGCGGCAACCGAATCGATGACGACAACATCGATGGCGCCGGAGCGCACAAGGGTATCCGCGATCTCCAGGGCCTGTTCGCCGGCGTCCGGCTGCGACATCAGCAAGGTGTCCAGGTCCACCCCCAGCTTGCGCGCGTAGGTCGGATCGAAGGCGTGTTCGGCATCCACGAAGGCACAGGTGCCGCCGCGTTTCTGTGCCTCCGCCACCACATGCATGGCCAGCGTCGTCTTGCCCGAGCTTTCGGGGCCGTAAATCTCGACCACCCGCCCGCGCGGCAGGCCACCGATTCCGAGCGCGATGTCCAGACCGAGAGACCCGCTTGGAACAGAGTCCGTTTCAACCACCCGGTCGCGCTGGCCAAGGCGCATGATGGAGCCCTTGCCAAAGGAGCGCTCGATCTGGCTGACGGCGGCGTCCAGCGCCTTTTGCTTGTCCATGGTATCCCGATCCACGAGTCGGAGCGCGCTTTGCGACATGAGGGGACCCCCTTATTCCATAGGGCCGCGACGGGACGCAAGGCCGCCGCAGCCAGCACCCGACAAAGGGCGGGCGAAACCACAACCCCGATCGTACATGATTTGTTCCGGCCGGCAAGGGAAAAGGAACAGGGCGTGAACGCGCCCTTTTGCCGGCCGGTGCCAGGGCATCGACCGGGGCCGGCCCGGACCGTGTGCAACACCGCAGTCGCACCCGTTGCCTTGCCGGCACGGAGCCTCTATGGTCGGCGGGATCATGATGGCCGAGCATCGCCGCCTCGTCCTCGCACCCTTGCCATTGCCCTTGCATCCGGAAGTCCGCCAACATGAATGCCGCCGACCTGGCCGCGCTCCTTCACGCCGACCTTATGGGAGACGGGACCCTGTCCGTGCGCCGGCCCTGCCATCCGGACGACGCCAGCGCGCCCGGGGACATCGCGGTGGCCATGGACAAGACCCTGCTGCCGCGACTGGCGTCCAGTGCGGCGCGGATCGGACTCGTTTCGGGCGACAGCCTGGATGCGGTGCCGGCCGATGCCCTCGACGCGATCATCGCCGTCGCCCGACCGCCCATGGCGATGGCGGCCCTGACGACGGCATTCGCGCGTCCCGCCCCGGTGGCACCCGGCATCCACCCCAGTGCCGTGATCGAGCCGGACGTGGTGCTGGGCGAGGGCGTGGCCATCGGCCCCTTCGTTCATGTCGGTGCCGGCGCCCGCATCGGCGGCGGCGCCGCCATCTGCTCGCATGTCACCATCGGCGCCGGGGTCCGCATCGGGGCCGGAACCCTGCTGCATGCCGGCGTTCGGATCGGGGCCGGCTGCACGCTGGGCGCCAATGGCATCGTCCATCATAACGTCTCCATCGGGGCCGACGGCTTCAGCTTCGTCACCCCGGAGAAGGGCAGTGTTGAAAGCGCCAAGGACAGCGGCCGCGTCGAAGCCACGAACACCGGCCTGGTGCGGGTTCATTCGCTGGCCGCCGTCACGATCGGCGATCACGTCGAGATCGGCGCCAACGCCTGCCTGGATCGCGGCACCCTGCGCGACACCAGCATCGGGGACCACACCAAGATCGACGATCTGGTTCTGATCGGGCACAATGTTCGCGTGGGCTCGCACTGCATGTTGTGCGGCCGCGTCGGCATCGCCGGCAGCACGGTGATCGGGGATCGCGTCGTGCTGGCCGGCGGGGTCGGCGTGGCCGATCACATCACCATTGGGGATGATGCCATTGTGGCCGCCGGCAGCGGTGTGGGCTCCAACCTGAAGGGCCGTCAGGTCTATGCCGGTTATCCCGCCATTGAGCGCGACCGCGCATTCGAGACCTTCATGCTGACCAATCGCCTGAAGAGCCTGTTCCGGGACGTCAAGGCACTCAAGGCTGCGCTTCGGTCCGACCGGCGCGACACCGACGTCGCGGATGCCGACGCCAAAGGAAACGACAACAACGCCGGCGGTCATTCGGCCGCTGCCACCCGGAAATGACCGCCACGGCGCGAACGCCCTGATCCGTGGCGGGGTCGAAGGGATTCAACATCAACAACGGTCGGAAGCCATGAGCGATCGAGAGCAGAAGATATTCGACATAATTGCCGAAAAGGCGAACGTGCCGCGGGAACGCCTGACCCGAGAGGCCCGGATCAAGGACCTGGAGATCTCCTCGCTCGACTTCGTCGAGGTCGTGTTCGCGGTCGAGGAAGAGTTCGATATCGAGGTCCCCTACAACGCCAACACCCTTGATGCCGACTTCAGCACGCTAGGCGACATCATCGACGCCGTCGCCGCCGAGATGGACCGCAATGCCTGATCCATCCGGACCCCTCGGTGCCCGCCGCCAAGGCGCGGAGGCGCCCGCATGACACGGGTGGCCGTCACCGGCATGGGCGTGGTTTCCGCCATCGGCAACGACGTCGCGACCTTCCGCCACGCCCTGTTGTCCGGCGCCGGCGGCCTGCGGCCGCCACAGGACATGGACGAGGTGCCGAAGGGCATTACCGTCGTCGGACAGGTGCGCGATTTCGACGCCTTGGCCCGGCTGGGCAAGGACCGCCTGCCGCTGCTTGACCCCTTCGCGCAGTTCGGCGTCGCCGCCGCCGATGAGGCCATGGCCGGCGCCGGCCTGGACCTGCGCGCGGACCCCACCGCCGGGACCCGGACCGCGTGCATCATCGGCACCGGCGGGGCCGGGCTCGCCACCCTGCAGGAGGGTTTCGCGCGCCTGTACCGGGACGGCAAGGCGCGGGTCAACCCGTTCACCGTGCCACGCTACATGGGCAACGCGGCGTGCAGCCACGTCACCATGGCGTACGGCATTACCGGGCCGTCGTTCGCCGTCACCAGCGCCTGTGCCAGCGCCAACCACGCCATCGGGCTGGGCTTTCATATGGTTCGGTCCGGTCTGGTCGAACGCGCGGTGGTGGGCGGTACCGACGCCCCGGTCAACTTCGGCAGCCTGAAAGCCTGGGAGGCGCTGCGCGTCGTCGCACGCGACACCTGCCGCCCCTTCAGCCGCGACCGAACGGGCATGGTGGTCGGCGAGGGCGCCGGCGTGTTCGTGCTGGAAGCCTGGGAGAGCGCAACCGCCCGGGGCGCGTCCGTGCTGGCCGAACTGATCGGCTTCGGCATGACCGCCGACGCCGGCGACATCACCTTTCCCTCGGTCGAGGGTGCGGCGCGCGCCGTGCGGGCCTGCCTGGATGACGCCGGCCTGACCCCCAAGGACGTGGACTATATCAACGCCCACGGCACCGCCACCGCCGCCAACGACGCCACGGAAGCCAAGGTGATCGCCAGCGTCTTCGGCGAACGCGCCGGCGTTGTGCCTGTCTCCTCCACCAAATCCTTCCACGGCCACGGGATGGGCGCCGCCGGCGGGCTGGAACTGGTGGCCGCCATCGTGGCGCTTCAGGAAGGCTATCTGCCGCCGACCCTGAACTTCACCGAACCGGATCCGGGCTGCCCGCTGGACGTGGTGCCGAACCAGGGCCGCGCCGCCGATCTGTCGGTGGCGCTGTCCAACAGCTTTGCCTTCGGAGGGCTGAACGCGGTGCTGGCGGTGCGCCGGGCCGGATAGCCCTGGCCCCCGCCACCATGCCCTCCCGGTCGACGGCGCGCGACGGCGGGCGGAGGAACGCCAAGACGGCCGTGCGGGGCCTTGTGGAGCCTTCGCTCGTGGCGTATAACCGCCCCATCCAACCGCCCCATCGGCGCGGGTGTAGTTCAGTGGTAGAACGACAGCTTCCCAAGCTGTATGTCGTGGGTTCGATTCCCATCACCCGCTCCAAAAACTGACAAGCCTGATCAGACACTTACGGCCCCACCCGGGGCCGTTTCCGTATCCGTATCCGGCGCGCGGCCGGCCGGACATCCCACAGGCTTTCAGGCGGCGCCCCTGCCCTGCCATTGATCCAGGGCGGCGGCGGCCCGCAGACCGTATTGCGCCTTGCGGGCGCGACCCCGCAGCTTGCGCTTGCCGTCACGGACCATCTCGGGCGGCAGTTCCGGAAACAGGCCGAAGTTGATGTTCATGGGCTGGAACGTGGCGGCGTGTTCGGGCGTGGTGATATGCGCCAGCAGGGCGCCCAGCGCGGTCTCTGGCGGGGGCGCGGCCGGCGTCCGGCCGAACGCCTCGGCGCTGGCGAACAGCCCGGCCATGAGGCCGACGGCAGCGCTCTCGACATAGCCCTCGCAGCCGGTGATCTGGCCCGCAAAGCGCACCCATGGGCGGCTTTTCAGGCGCAGGGTGGAATCCAGCAGGCGCGGGCTGTTCACGAAGGTGTTGCGGTGGATGCCGCCAAGGCGCGCGAACTCGGCGCTCTCAAGACCCGGAATCATGCGGAAGATGCGGGCCTGCTCGCCGTGGCGCAACTTGGTCTGGAAGCCCACCATGTTGTAGAGCGTGCCCAGCGCGTTGTCCTGGCGCAACTGCACGACGGCATGAGGCTTGCGGCCGGGATCACGCGGATTGGTCAGGCCGACCGGCTTCATGGGGCCGTGGGCCAGCGTCTCGCGCCCACGCGCGGCCATCACCTCGATGGGCAGGCAGCCTTCGAAATAGGGCGTGTCCTCCCACGCCTTGAAAGCCACGGTATCGGCCGCCATCAGGGCGTCGATGAAGGCATCGTACCCGGCCCGGTCCATGGGGCAGTTGATGTAGTCCGCGCCGTCGCCCTTGTCATAGCGCGACTGCATCCAGGCGACCTCCATGTCGATGCTGTCGCGGTGAACGATTGGAGCAATGGCATCGAAAAAGGCGAGCTGATCTTCTCCGGTCTCCGCGCGGATGGCCTCGGCCATGGCCGAGGAGGTCAACGGACCGGTGGCGACAATCGCCGGCCCCTCTGTCGCCTCCGGCAGCCCGGTGGCCTCGCCGCGCTGGATGGTGACGTTGGGAAGGCTGTCCAAAGCCTGCTGGACGGCCGAGGAGAAGCCCTCGCGGTCCACGGCCAGCGCCCCGCCGGCCGGCACCCGATGGGCATCGGCGCAGGCCATGACCAGCGAGTCGAGCCGCCGCATCTCGGCATGAAGCAGGCCAACGGCGTTGCCCTCGGCATCGTCGGAGCGGAACGAGTTGGAGCACACCAACTCCGCCAGACCGTCGCTGACGTGGGCATCGGTTGCGCGCTCGGGCCGCATTTCCAGCAGGTGGACGCGCAGACCCTGTCGGGCGCACTGCCAGGCAGCCTCGCTGCCGGCCAGACCGCCGCCGATGACGCGGATGGACGAAGGACCGGGATCGTGTGTCATGCGCCGTTACGTAGGCGACCTGGGGCGTCCTGTCCATGGCCCTTGCCGCTGTGCCGAGCAATCGGGTGAACGCGCCATGGGCCGCCGAACCTGCCCGGCACGGCCGACACAAGGCCGTGAAGTCCGGTCCCACGATCGCCCTGCCTGCCGCCTGCAGGGCTCTGAATCCGGATTACAGGATGTTCATGTTGAGGATTAGACGGAGGTAGGGGACGTCCCAGCCGGCTCGCTTTCTGCGGGCCTTGAGGGATCGT
>CAYFTQ010000085.1:0-9353 GCA_964346035.1 uncultured Roseospira sp.
TGATGGTGACGTCGAAGTGGACGAAGGCCATGTTCGGCGCGTGGCCGCCATGGCGTTGCGCCACCGGCTGCGCCGCGATCCGCTCGACGAGTCCGGCTCCACCGTGCGGGTTGAGCGCGCGGTCGAGGAGGTTCTGGGCGCGGAGGCCTGATGCAGATCCTCGATTCCCAAGGACCCGATCCGGCCGCCCTCGGCCTGTCCCCCGATGCGCCGGCAGACGATGCCGGACCGGTCCAGGACCCCTGGACCGATGCCGCTCTGGTCGCCGCCATGATCGCCGTCGATCCGGCCGGTCTGGGTGGGGCCTGCCTGAAGGCCCTGCCGGGGCCCGCCCGCGACGCCTGGCTGTCGATGCTGAAAGGCCTGCTGCCCGCCGGCGCGCCGTTCCGTCGCGTCCCGTTGCACATAACGGACGAGCGTCTGATCGGCGGCCTGGATCTGGCCGCCACCCTGGGCCGGGGCCGCCCGGTGGCGGAGCGCGGTCTGCTGGTCGAGGCTGACGGCGGTGTCACCATTCTGGCCATGGCCGAGCGCCTGACGCCCGCCTTCGCTGCCAAGTTGGGGCTGGCCATCGACGGTGGCGCGGTCCGTGTGGAACGCGACGGCATCCAGGGCGAGACGCCAACCCGCTTCGGCGTCATCGCGCTGGACGAGGCGGTCGGGCCGGACGAGGGGCCGCCCGAATCCCTGCTCGACCGGCTGGCCTTTCACATGGAACTGGAAGGCTTGCGCCAGCGCGACATCGGCGAGGCCCTGCACGATCCCGCCGAGATTCTGGAGGCGCGCCGGCGCCTGGCCGGCGTCCTGGTCCCGGATGCTGCGCTTGAGGCGCTGTGCGGCGCCGCCATGTCCATGGGCGTGGCCTCGCTGCGCGCGCCCCTGTTCGCCGTGCGCGTGGCCCGGGTCGCCGCCGCGCTGGACCGACGCGAGACGATCGAGAACGACGACCTGACTCTGGCCGCGCGTCTGGTGCTGGCACCGCGCGCCACCCGCATGCCCGAGATGCCACCGCCGCCGCCGCCCGAGGAGCCGGAGGAAGAAGACGAAGAGCCGCCCCCGCCAGAAGACGGCGAGGACGAGCGCGACCAGCAGGACGAGGAGGACAAACCCCTTGAGGATCGAATCGTGGAAGCCGCCCAGGCCGCCATCCCGGCCAACCTGCTCGCCCGCCTGATGGCGGCCGCCGAGCGGCGCCGACGCACCGGCATTCTGGGCCGCTCCGGCGAACAGCAAAAGGCGTTGACGCGCGGTCGGCCGATCGGCTCGCGCCGGGGCGATCCGCGCGCCGGCGCGCGACTGGCGCTGATTGATACCCTGCGCACCGCCGCCCCCTGGCAGCCGCTGCGCCGGGCCGAGGTCTCGCTATGGGCCGACCAGGACCGCCCGCCGCCGCGCGTGCTGGTGCGCAAGGACGACTTCCGCATCACCCGTTTCAAAAAGCGATCGCAGGCCACCATCATCTTCGTGGTCGATGCGTCCGGCTCGGCCGCCGTGGCCCGCCTGGGCGAAGCCAAGGGTGCCGTGGAACTGCTGCTGGCGGACTGCTATGCCCGTCGCGATCAGGTGGCGTTGATCGCCTTCAGGGGCCGGGGTGCGGAAACCCTGCTGCCGCCGACGCGCTCGCTGGCGCGCGCCAAGAAGCGGCTGGCCGGCTTTCCCGGTGGCGGTGGCACACCACTCGCGGCCGGCATCGAGGCCGCGCGCGTGATGGCGGAGGTTACGCGCACACGGGGCGAGACGCCCTCCATCGTCTTCATGACGGACGGCCGCGCCAACGTGACTTTGGAGGGCATCGGTGGGCGCGCCCGTGCCGAGGAGGAAGCCAGGGGCGCCGCCGAGGGCCTGCGCGCGGCTGGCGTCGCCACCCTGCTGGTGGACATGTCGTTGCGGCCGGCGCCCAAGGCCCAGGCTCTGGCGGATGCCATGGGCGCGACCTATATGCCCCTGCCACGCGCCGACGCCCGCGCCCTGTCCACGGCGGCGCGCTCGGCCGCCAACGCGGCCTCTTGAGGTCGGGCGGGTGAGCAGCGACCAGAGCAACGGCAGCGGCAGCGACGCCATCGGCGATGAACGAGCACCGGGTCGCCGCCGGCGCCGCAGGGGAGAACGACGCATGGTGTTGCGCGCGCCGCGACCGGACTGGAACACGGTTGGCCGGGACTGGCCCAACCGGGTCCACAGCCGGTTCGAGCTGGCCCACGGCTTCCGATGGCATGTCCAGGTCGCCGGCTCCGGGCCGGTGCTGCTGTTGCTGCATGGGACCGGGGCCTCCACGCACTCTTTCCGTGATCTTCTGGAGCCGCTGTCGGCCCGCTATACTGTGGTCGTTCCGGACCTTCCCGGCCATGGCTTCACAGCGAATCCGCCCGCCAGTTCCTATACCCTGCCGGGAATGGGGCGTTCGGTGTCGGCCCTGCTGCATACCATGGGGCTGCAACCGGATCTGGTGCTGGGCCATTCCGCTGGGGCCGCCATCCTGATCCGCATGGCCCTGGATCAGCACATCCATCCGGTTGCCATCATCAGCCTGAACGGCGCCCTGTTGCCTTTCAAGGGGTCGTCCGGGCACTGGTTCTCGGGCCTGGCCAAGTTGCTTCTGATGAACCCGCTGGTGCCGCGCCTGTTCGCCTGGCAGGCCGGCGACTCCAAACGGGTGGACACGCTGATCCGCAATACCGGATCGGACATCGATGCGCGCGGACTGGAGCTTTACGGCCGGCTATTCAATGATCCCGGCCATGTTGGGGGCGCGCTGGCCATGATGGCCAATTGGGACCTGCGGGCCTTGCGCGATATCGTGGCCCGGTTGGAACTTCCCCTCTACCTGGTCGTCGGGGACCGCGACCGTACCGTCAGCCCGGCCGATGCCGACCTGATCGCAGCCCGCGCCCCCCATGCCGAACGGCGCCTGCTGGAGGGCCTGGGCCATCTTGCGCACGAGGAACAACCAGCCACGATCATCGCCCTGATCGACGAGACGGCGCGCGCCCACGGGCTGGCGGTCTGAAAAAACCCTATCGGGACTGGGGGTAGGCGGTTGATCAATCGCGGTTGACACTGCTATAGTCAACCTTGGCTGACAGTTCGAGGCACAGGGTCAATGAGTGTCACTCCCACACCGCTCTGGCGCGCGGATGGCGCCGGGGGCGGCGCGTCCGGAGACGGGGCGCCGCATGCCGTTGTTATCGGGGCCGGTTTCGGTGGCCTCGCGGCGGCTATCCGACTGGGCGCGCGCGGGTACCGCGTGACCGTGGTGGATCGTCTGGACGCGCCCGGCGGGCGCGCCTACGTCTTCCGCCAGGACGGTTTCACCTTCGATGCCGGGCCGACCATCGTCACTGCCCCGTTCCTGTTCGAGGAATTGTGGCAAATGTGCGGCAAGACGCTCTCGGATGACGTGGAGCTTCGCGCGCTTGATCCCTTCTACAAGATCCGCTTTCCGGATGGCGAGTGGCTGACCTGCGGGTCCGACAACGAGGCCATGCGCGAGCAGATCCGGCGCCTGTCACCGGGCGACGTGAAGGGCTTCGACCGCTTCCTTAAGGAAAGCGAGGAGATCTTCCGGATCGGCTTTCTGAAGCTCGGCCATGTACCGTTCAATTCCATCATGGATATGGTCAAGCTGGCGCCGAGCCTGGCCCGGTTGCGTGCGGACCGTTCCGTCCATGCCCATGTCTCCAAGCATTTCAAGGATGAGCGCCTGCGCATTGGCATGGGTTTCCATCCCCTGTTCCTGGGCGGCAACCCGTTCTCGACCACCTCGATTTACAGTCTGGTGGCCTTCCTGGAGCGGGAATGGGGCGTGCACTTCGCCATGGGCGGCACCGGCCGGCTGGCCGAAGGCATGGTCGGCCTGATCCGCGGCCAGGGTAATACCGTGCGCTTCAAGGCCGAGGTCGAACAGATCCTGGTCGATAATGGCCGTGCCCGGGGGGTGCGGCTGTCCTCCGGCGAAACCATCGACGCCGACATTGTCGTGTCCAACGCCGATTCGGCCTGGACTTACAAGATGATGGTGGCGCCGCAGCACCGCTCGCGCTGGACCGATCACAAGCTGGACCGCGCCAAGTATTCCATGAGCCTGTTCGTCTGGTACTTCGGCACCAATCGCCGCTATGACGACGTCAGCCATCACACCATCCTGCTGGGTCCGCGCTACAAGGGCTTGCTGGAGGACATCTTCCGGCATCACCGTCTGGCGGACGATTTCAGCCTGTACCTGCACCGGCCGACCGCCACCGATCCGACCATGGCGCCCGACGGGTGTGATGCCTTCTACGCCCTCGCGCCGGTGCCGCACCTGGACAGCGGCGACGACTGGGAGGCCATCGCCGAGAGCTACCGACGCAAGGTCTCGGCCTTCCTGGAAAAAACCTGCCTGCCCGGCCTGGAGCAGGCCGTGGTGTCACAGCGCATGGTGACGCCGCCGCACTTCCGGCATCATTTGCTGTCGGTCAAGGGCGCTGCCTTCGGTCTGGAACCCGTGCTGACGCAGAGCGCCTGGTTCCGGCCACACAACAAGAGCGAGGATGTTGAAGGGCTCTTTCTGGTTGGCGCGGGGACCCATCCCGGCGCCGGTCTCCCCGGGGTGCTGTCCTCCGCCCGGGTCCTTGATGCGGTGGTTCCCGATGCCGAAGCCCTGGTCTAAACGCGGCGTCCTCGCCTCACCCGAGGACAGGACCGAATGCCGATCCATGATCCGCACGGGGTCGCGCAGCTTCTATACCGCCTCGCTGCTGCTGCCGACGGCCTATCGGGACCCGGCGTACGCGCTGTATGCCTTCTGCCGGCTGTCGGACGATGCCGTGGACGAATGCGACGCCTGCCTGGAGGCGGTTGCCCATCTGCGACGTCGCCTGGACCTGGTCTATGCGGGCACGCCCATGGACAGCCCGGTGGATCGTGCCTTCGCCGATACGGTCGAGCGCTTCGCCATGCCGCGCGCCCTGCCCGAGGCCCTGCTGGAGGGGTTCGAATGGGACGCCCGGGAGCGCCGCTACGAGACCATCTCCGATGTTCGGGCCTACGGCGCGCGGGTGGCCGGTGCCGTCGGGGCCATGATGAGCGTGCTGATGGAGGCGCGCCAACCGGAAGTCCTGGCGCGCGCCTGTGACCTGGGCGTCGCCATGCAACTCAGCAACATCGCTCGTGACGTCGGTGAGGATGCCCGCAAAGGTCGCCTCTATCTGCCACGTCAATGGATGGAGGACGCCGGTCTGGCCCCGGACGCCTTCCTGGCCGACCCCCGGCCCTCGCCCGCACTGGCGCGGGTTGTCTCGCGCTTGCTGGACGAAGCGCAGCGGCTGTACGACCGGGCCGCCTCCGGAATCGCCGGACTGCCAGCGGGTTGCCGACCGGCCATCCACGCCGCCCGCCTGATCTATTGTGCCATTGGCGATGAAGTGGCCCGGTCCGGCTACGACTCCGTGACCCGGCGGGCCCATGTGTCGGCGCGGCGCAAGATCGCCCTGCTGGGCCAGGCCACCCGCGATGCCGTGGCCTATCGCATGGTCGATCCGGCGCCGGCCGTGCCGGAAACGCACTATCTGGTCGAAGCCGCCGCCATCGCGCCGGACATCTGGCAGGGCCAGCGCCAGGGCAACGCCGAACGCGAAAGCTATGGCGACCGGGTGGCCTGGGCCTTCCAGGTTTGCGCCCAGCTTGAACAGCGCCGGCGCGCCTGATCGGGGAGACCCGCCGATGGAAGGCGTGCCCCCCGTCTGTCGGCTGCCGCGCCGCCGCGACCAGGGGTCGCTTCACGTTCGGCACCGCAGCGGACCAGGGCCAGGATTTGGAAAAGCTTTTGCGGATGGTGACGCGGTATCAGGACGCCTTGGCCAGGGCGGCCATCTCGTGCCGGTCGTGGCCATAGACATCGCGGCGGAACTGGGGTGTGCCATCCTCGTCAACCCATGCCGTCAGGTATACCAGGGCCAAGGGCACGGATCGGGCCGGCCGCACGGTCTGGGTGCGCCCGGAGGTGATGCGGGCGTTCAAGGCGTCCGGGGTTCCGGTTTCGGCGTCGTCAAGCAGGAACGCGGCCAGGTCCATGGGATCGCGAACGCGCACACACCCGGAACTGAAGGTACGAGTGGAACGGGCGAACAGCCCGCGACCGGGCGTGCTGTGCAGGTAGACGGAATGGTCGTTCGGGAACAGGAATTTGATGCGACCCAGGGCGTTGCCGCCGCCGGGGCGCTGGCGCAGGCGCAGGCCGGTGATGTCGATGTTCTCGGCCGTCCAGTCCATCTCGATCGGGTCAATCTCGCGTGACTCTCCTCCCCAACCATCGAACACCTGAAAGTTGTTTCGTGACAGGTATTCGGGGTCTTCTCTCAGTTTGGGCAGGATGTCCTCGCGCGCGATGGTGTGGGGTACTGTCCAGGTCGGGTTCAGCACCATGCGATTGATGGCGCTGCGCAGGCGCGGGGTGGGTCGATCCCGCGTGCCGACGATGACATCGGTACGAAAGACCGTGCGGCCGTTGTCGCGGCCTTCCAGTGCGGCGCCGGCGATGTTCACTTCCACCGAGCGGCCACCCGCGTCCGGTGGCATAGACCGCAGCCGTTGCAGGTTCAGGGCCATCTGGCGCAGCCGATGCGCCGCCGGAATCGCCATAGCCGCACGGGTCTGCGGTCCGACGCGCCCGTCCACGGCCAATCCGTGGCGAGCCTGGAACCGCTTGATGGCCGCGACCAGGTCCGGCGTCATGGAGGTGGCAGCCTGCTGGTTGGCGGCCGCCGGCGTATCCGGCAGGTCGCCCGAGACCCGCAGGCGCCGCCGCACCTGCGCCACCTCAGGGTGAGACGCCCCGGGTTCCAGCTTTTCCCCCTGTTCGGCGATCAGCGGCCAGCCGCCGGCCTCGGCCAGATCGTGATAGGCCAGCAGGCCACGCCGAAGACGCGCCTGCCGATCGCCTTCGTCCAGCAGGCGGAACAGCCGCCCGGGCCGCGCGGCGTCCGGATCATCCGACGCGATCGCGGCCAGGGCGCCCGGAACGCCTCCGGCGAGTTTCGGCGCCCAGGCCGGCCGTCGCGCCACCGCAGCATGGGCATAGGCCGCCAGCGCCGCCGTTAGCGCGGTGTCATGGCGGGCCACGGCCTCGGCCGACAAGCCCCCTGCCCCCACCGAGGGCGATTCGGGCACCGTGATCCCGTTCAGGTCATCAGCCCACGCCGTGACCAGAACATGACGCACCTGCCGTCCCGGCGCCGTCCAGCCACGCGCGTCGGTCCATGCCGGACGGAACTGGCGCCGTTCATAGAACGCGCGGGCAAAGTCCGCCTGTGGCGCCAGAACCTCCGGCCGCGCCTCGATCAGCGCGGACAGCGCCGAGATATGAGCGGGATCGACCGCCGCGACAGGGGGCGCCCCCGACGCGGCGGCGCGTCTCTCGCCAAGATCCGCCCACCCGCCGGTGCCGTCGATCGCCACGCAGGCGGCTGTCAGCCCGGCGAGAAGCAGCACCACCGCCAGACGGACCGGCGCGGGCCCGCATCGCCCCAAAGCTGCGACCAAGTGTTGCAGGGTTGCACCGGTCCGCGATTCAAGGAGGGGGTGCCCGACCGGCCCGGTGCTTCGCTTCTTCAATGATATTAGTGTCATGCGTTCCCCCTTGCAGTCCGCCTCCAGTTCTTGGAGGTCCGTGACCGGAATGCAACAAGATAGCCGCGTTTCGACCGCTTATCGAGAGGACAGGAGGGCGCCGCATGCCATCGGCACGGATTGCGGCGGCTGTGCAACAGGGGGGCGGGCCGGCGCGCGCGCCGCCTTGGCCTTTTCTTCCAGATAGGCGGCGATCTTTTCCGTCCACCAGGCCAGTCCCTCCGCCTCGCATCCAGCGCCGGGCGGGGGTGGGTCCTGTGGTTCGCAAGCCGGGCTGTCTGCGGGGCAGTGTAAACGAATGTGGAAATGCGAATCGTGCCCGTACCAGGGCCGGACTTTCCGCAACCATCGGGCGTTGCCGGCCTCTCCGGGCGGGAAGGCCTGACACAAGGTGGCCTTGATGGCCGGGTTCACGAACAGCCGCGCCACCCTGTTGTCCCGCGCGGCCGCACGTACCAGGGCGCCGTGGGTGTGCGTCCAGGTGGCCGGATCCGCTCTGGTCGCCCCCGGCCGGACCATGGAGACGGCCCGGGGTTCCCGCCGCTCGGAGTCAGACAGGCGCTGCCCCGGCGGCAGCAGACGCAGCCAGATGTCCGCGTCCAGTCCCACCTCGTGACTGGCGTGACCATAGCTCATGGGCCCGCCGCGCGGCTGCGACAGGTCGCCGACAAGCAGCGTTCCCAGACCGTTGCGGTCGGACCAGGCGGCCAGATCGCGGACCATCTGGATCAAGGTCGGGTGGCCAAAATAACGCAACCGCTGGGGGCGCAGCACGGTATAGCCGGGCCCGTCCAGCGGTAGCGCCCGCGACCCTTGCAGGCATCCCTTGGTGTAGCCTCCAATCACGCGGGCCGGTCCCGGCGCCGGGGTGGTTTGGCGCGACCACTCGGACTCCGCCGCCATCGCGGGCGGTGGCCAGGGGCCTGCCGGGCCACCCGGCCCCAGCAGACCGGCGGCAATCACCAAGGCGCGCCAAGCCCCCCGGCACCAAGACGCCCCCCCCAACCACCACATGCCGTGCCCCTTCCCGTGATCCGGACCAACACAGGGGTCAAAGGGTCGCGCGGAGCGCCGACGCGGTCAAGCCGGCGCGCTGCTGCGCCAACATTCGACTTGGAGAGGGCAATCAGTGTGCTACACAGGCATCCTGTGATGCGCGGAGCGGCGTTCGCGCACGAACTTGTTGCGATCCCGCATCAATGACGCCGCCACCTGATCGGACCGCCCCGATGACCGAGCCCGCCATTCAGGACCACTATCCGGACGACCTCAGCCACTGTTACGGCTGTGGCCGGCTCAACCCGCATGGCCACCAGATCAAGAGCCGCTGGGACGGCAACGAAACGGTCGCCCTGTTCCGGCCAGAGCCCCACCACACCGCGATCCCGGGCTTTGTTTACGGCGGCCTGATCGCCTCGCTGGTGGACTGCCACGGGACCGCAACGGCCTCGGCCGCCACCTGCCGGGCCGAGGGCCGTCCCCTTGGCAGTGACCCGCCGGCGCGCTTCGTCACCGCCTCGCTGCATGTTGACTTCCTGCGCCCGACACCACTTGAAGGTACGCTGGAGGTGCGCGGCCGCGTCGCCGCGACGGGTGGGCGCAAGGTCACGGTCGAGGTCACCGTCGCCGCCGAGGGCGAGATATGCGCGCGCGGCCGCGTGGTGGCCGCGCGCATGCCGGCCAGCATGGCACCGCCGGGCGCTGCCGGCACGTCGTCAGCGACCAAGCACCCGGCGTGAGAACCGCCC
>CAYFTQ010000086.1:0-9231 GCA_964346035.1 uncultured Roseospira sp.
ACGAGAAGCGATCGCCCACCCCGGCGTTGGTCAGGGCCGAGACGGTGTCGCCGCCGCCGGCCACGGTCAGCAGGGTTCCGGCTTCGGTCATGTCCGCAGCCGCCTGGGCCACGGCGTTGGTGGCGGCGTCGAACGGCTTGATCTCGAAGGCGCCCATGGGGCCGTTCCAGACCAGGGTCTTGCAGCCCTTCAGAACCTCGATGACGCGCCGGGCGGAGTCCGGCCCGACGTCCAGGATCATCTTGTCGGCCGGCACGGCGTCGATGGCCACCGTGCTGTGCTCGGCGCCCTCCTTGAACTCGGCGGCGACGACGGCATCGACCGGAAGCACGATCTCGCAGCCCTCGGCCTCGGCCTTCTCCATGATGGCGCGGGCGCTGTCCGCCATCTCCTTCTCGCACAAGCTGGCGCCGACCTCGACACCCTTGGCGTACAGGAAGGTGTTGGCCATGCCGCCGCCGATGATGATCTTGTCCACCTTGGCGAACATGTTGCCCAACAGGTCCAGCTTGGTGGAGACCTTGGCGCCGCCGACGATGGCGGCGACCGGGCGGGTGGGGGCCTCCAGCGCTTTGCCCAGCGCCTCAAGCTCGGCCTGCATCAGCCGTCCGGCGGCCGAGGGCAGCAGCTTGGCGATGTATTCGGTCGAGGAATGGGCGCGGTGCGCGGTGGAGAAGGCATCGTTGACGTAGATGTCGCCCAGCTCCGCCAACTGGCGCGCCAGATCCGGGTCGTTCTTCTCCTCGCCGGCGTGATAGCGCACGTTTTCCAGCAGGGCGACCTCGCCCGGAGCCAGGCCGTTGACCAGGGTTTCCGCGCCCGGCCCGATGCAGTCATCGGCGAAGGCCACGTCGATCCCGCCCAGGGCCCTGGACAGTGGCTCCAGGATCGGGCGCATTGACAGGTCCGGATTGCGCTCACCCTTGGGCCGGCCGAAGTGCGACAGAACCACCACGCAGGCACCCTTGTCCAGCAACTCGCGGATGGTCTGGGCGGAGCGATCGATGCGGGTCGTGTCGGTCACGACGCCATCGCGGATCGGCACGTTCAGATCAGCGCGCACCAGCACGCGCTTGCCGTTGACATCAATGTCGTCGAGGGTCTTGAACTCGCTCATGGGGAGTTTCTCCGCAACACGTCGGGTCACGCCGGGTCCGAGCGGGGCGCGGCCCGGCCGACCGGTCGGCCGGGACCGGAACCGGACGGGCGGTGCGCGCCCAGCATCACGGGATCGGGCTCTACAGGGTCCTGGCCATCGCCATGGCGGTATCGGCCATGCGGGTGGAGAAGCCCCACTCGTTATCGTACCAGCTCACGACGCGGACGAAGTTGCCGCCGATGACCTTGGTGCCCGTGGCGTCAAAGACCGAGCTGAACTCGCTGTGGTTGAAGTCGCTGGAGACCAGAGGCGCAGTGTTGACGGCCAGGATGCCCTTCAGCGGGCCGGTGCCCGCAGCCTTGGTCATGGCCTCGTTAATGGCCTCGGCCGAGGTCTGCTGAGCAAGTTCCGCCGTCAGGTCCACGAGCGAGACGTTGGGCGTCGGCACCCGGATGGCCACACCATCCAGCTTGCCGACCAGTTCCGGAAGCACCAGCCCGACCGCCTGGGCGGCGCCGGTCGAGGTCGGAATGATGTTGTCGGCTGCACCACGGGCGCGGCGCAGGTCCTTATGCAGGGTGTCAACCGTGCGCTGGTCGCCGGTGTAGCTGTGGATGGTGGTCATGAAGCCACGCGTCAGGCCAAAGGTGTCGTTCAGCACCTGAGCGACCGGCGCCAGGCAATTGGTGGTGCACGAGGCGTTGGAAACCACCACGTGATCCGCTGTCAGCCTGTCGTGGTTGACACCATAGACCACCGTCAGGTCGGCGCCGGAGGCAGGGGCGGATACCAGCACGCGCTTGGCGCCAGCGTTCAGGTGCAAGGCGGCCTTGTCGCGTGCGGTGAAGATGCCCGTGCATTCCATGACGATGTCGATGCCCAGGTCACCCCAGGGCAGGTTGGCCGGGTCCCGTTCTGCCAGCACCTTGACCGTCTTGCCGCCGACCTTGATGGAATCCTCGGTGGACGAGACCTCCTGGGCCAGTGTGCCGTGAACGGTGTCGTATTTCAGCAGGTGGGCATTGTCAGCGGCCGAGCCGAGGTCGTTGATGGCCACAACCTCGATATCGGTGCGGCCGTTTTCCATCAGGGAACGCAGCACCAACCGGCCGATGCGGCCGAAGCCGTTGATCGCGACACGAACAGCCATTCGGATTTCCTCCTTGGGGGTTCAAGGACCTTTGGATTCGGTCTTGTCTTGACGGGGTGGATATAGAGGGTGTCCGCGCGCAAACAAGGCTGCGCAGGCCGCGCCGGCCCCGCCGGCGGCGCCTGCGGGTGTTGTCCGCTTGGCGATGACCCAACCCCGCGATGGACATCCGGCGAGGGCCGGACCAGGACAAGGCTTCAGGGCCATCCGAGAGGCTACCCTCCAGGATGGCTCCACCCTACCAGACGCCGTCGCGTTTTCCCACCCCCTTGCGCCGGTGTTCCGCCTCCGTGCCGGCGCCCGCAGCCTGTCCGTCCGGGGTGTGTGACAACGGGGCGACAGCGGCGCCCGGGTGTGCGACAAAAGGTGCGCAGGTCTGGCCAGGGCCAGGGGTCTCTGCGGGGGGACGCGTCAGGGAAGGGGACCAGGGTCATGTTTCGAACCGCCGAGTTGGGGCGCAAGGTCAGCAAGGAGGCTTTCGAGCGCGAGGAAATCGACCTGCGCATCGAATTGGTCGAGTTGCAACAGACCCTGCGGACGGCCGATTTTCCTGTGGTTCTGGTGTTCGCGGGCGTGGACGGTGCCGGTAAGAGCGAGAGCATGAACCTGCTCAACGAGTGGCTGGACCCGCGCTGGATTGTCACGCGCGCCTATGGCCCGCCCTCTGACGAGGAGCGCGAGCGGCCGGAATACTGGCGCTTCTGGCGCGACCTGCCGCCCAAGGGCCGGATCGGGCAGTTCCTGTCGTGCTGGTATTCGCGCCCGTTCATGGCGCTGGCGAGCGGCGCCATGGATGACACCACGTTCGACGACGAGATGAATCGGATCATCACGTTCGAGAAGACCCTGGCCGACGACGGCGCGCTGCTCCTGAAGTTCTGGATGCACCTGGGCAAGGAAGCGCAGAAGAAACGCCTGAAGGCGCTGGAAAAGGACCCTAACCAGAGCTGGCGCGTCACCAAGCAGGACTGGCGCCATTGGGAGATGTACGATTCCTTCATCAGGGCAGCCGAACGGCTGATCGCGCGCACCTCTGTCGCCGATGCGCGCTGGACCATCATCGAGGGCCAGGATCACTACTACCGCTCGTTGACGGTGCTGTGCGCGCTGCGTGATTCGCTGCGCCAGCATCTGGCCCAGCGTCGCGCGCTGGCCCTGGCCCCGCGTCCGGAATCCCAGCCCGACAGCATGACGGCCGGAACGCTGCCCCATGTCACCACGGGGTTGCCGACCGTGCTGGACGCGCTGGACATGACGCAGACGCTGTCCAAGCGGGACTACAAGACGAACCTTTCGCGCCAGCAGGGGCGGCTCGCGGTGCTGCAACGCAAGGCGCGGGCGCGCGGCATCTCCACCGTGCTGGTTTTCGAGGGCTGGGACGCCGCCGGCAAGGGCGGCGCCATCCGCCGCCTGACCCGGGCGCTGGACGCCCGGCAGGTGCAGGTCATGCCGGTGGCCGCGCCCACTGACGAGGAACAGGCCCAGCATTACCTGTGGCGTTTCTGGCGCCAGCTTGGCCGCGCCGGGCGGGTTTTGGTCTATGATCGCTCCTGGTACGGTCGCGTGCTGGTGGAGCGAGTCGAGGGCTACGCTCAGCCAGACGAATGGCGCCGTGCCTATGCGGAAATCCGCGACTTCGAGGACCAGGTGATTCGCCACGGCATCGTTTTATGCAAGTTCTGGCTGCATGTCACCCCGGAAGAACAGCTGTCCCGCTTCCAGACGCGCGAGCAGATCGCCTACAAGCGCTGGAAACTGACCGACGAGGACTGGCGCAACCGCGAGCGCTGGGACGACTATGCGCTGGCGGTCAACGAGATGGTGGAACGCACCAGCACTCACTTCGCCCCCTGGACCCTGGTTGAGGCCAACGACAAGCGCTTCGCCCGCGTCAAGGTCATCCAGACGGTCGCCGACGCGCTGGAAAAGGCGTTGGGGTAGGGGAAGGGGCTGCTTACCCTGCAACAGAAAGTGTTTGTTCGTGTTTGGGCCGGTTCATCTATACAAGTGGGGCGGACGATAAGCCATGGCGCGAGAGGGAAATAACCCGAAACGGCGGGTGAGACCGAACGAGGCTTGTCAGGCCAATGAGTTGCAGCAACTCGCGGGCCGCCTGGTTTACCAGGGCAGTGCGAACCACAAACGCTCGGCGGGAGACTATGGGTTTGTACCCCCCGCCAATCCAAGGCCACACAAGAGCCTCTGCGACGATGTGAGAGTCATTCTCCGCGCCGAGGCACATGCCCTTTTTCGAGACGGCATCCTGAAAGGCATGATCAGCGACTATGAGATAGGCGATCGGCCGAAGTACGTCTGGGCCGTGGATGAGGACAACGAAGTTTATGAAGCCAAGGTCGATTCCGATGCGTATCATGGGTATCGCCTCAAACACGATGACGACATGCGCAAAACGGTTCTGAAGGAATGGAAACGGCGATGACCGGCGCACTCGAAATCACGACGGATTGGCTTCGTCTGCACGACGGGAGTCCGGAGGAATCGGCTTGTGGTGCTTGGCTCGGCGTCAGGCAGGGAGACCTGTGGCTAACCGAATGTCTGGACTGCTTTGCCGATGGCATCCGTCGGGACGCGCCTCTTTTGTCCGCCTATCCACTCGCCGAGTGGATGGCATGGAACTGGTGGCGATTGCGGTGGGAGCCTAGAAATACGCGCGCGCCCGGATGGGGGCCTGCGCACCGGATGCGCTCGATTGGTCAGGGATACGAATGGCCCGGCATCACCGTTTGGTCGGACGGTGCCCGGGTGACGTTGGACGCGCGTCCGACAGATCCGACGCCGCCACCATCCGTTCGCTACATAGCCTCTGGCGCGGCGCTTCTCCCCGCGACTGCCTTCGAGGCGGCCGTTGATGCCTTCATCGGGCGTGTGTTGGGGCGCTTGCGGGACGACGGGCTGACGGACACGAACCTTCATCGGATTTGGTCCGACGTTCGGGCGGAGCGGGACGATCCGCATCGCGCGGCGCGTCGCAGATTGGAGGCGCTCTTGGGCACTGATCCGGATGAGGGCAAGCCCGAGTTGATAGACCATCTGCTTCAGGACGCAATCAGCCTGGGGTCGGAGGCTGTGAATGAACTGGCGGCGGATCACGGTTGGACGCGCAGCCGTATGATGACGGGGCAGGATGTGGAAGACGCAGCGCGTTCGGTTGGTTTTGATGTCGCCGATCAGGATCGGGCGTCGCTGGCCGATGTGACGACACATGCCCTTCGCGCCGACATGCCCGCTTGGAAGGTGGGCGAGGAGGCTGCCCGAGCGCTCCGCCGCCAGGAGACCCTCGGGGATGGTCCCCTGGCGGATGAACGCCTTGCTGAATTGGCGGGTGTATCGTGTTGTAGCCTCACCAATGACAATCTGGTGGGGCCCATGTCCTTCCGGTTGGGCGGCGAGGATGACAACGGCGGCTCCTCGGCACGAGTTGTGCTGCGGTCACCAAGGGTGGACAATCGTCGTTTCGATATTGCCCGATTGTTGGGCGATGCCCTGATGCAAACGCGGTTCGAGCGACTTCAGCCAGCGACAAGGGCCTATACCTATCGTCAGAAGGCGCAACGCGCGTTCGCGGCCGAACTCCTCGCTCCATATTCCGCCGTCGAGGCGATGCTGGACGAGGAAATCTCGGACGACAGTGTCGCGACCGTGGCCGCGCGCTTCAGGGTGTCCGTCAAATTGATTGAGACGGAATTGATGAACAAGGGGCGACTGCCACGCGGCGAGGCGGACCCGGACGTTGATGCGTGGGAAGAATCCGCCGCCTGATGGTGGCGCGTCCTTGCTATTACATTACCAGCTTCATTGAGACGAACCCCCATACGGCGGGCAGTGCCAGCCCTTGGGGCTTTCGGTGAAGATCTCGATGCCGTCCTTGGTCACCCCGATGGTGTGTTCGAACTGGGCCGACAGCGATCGGTCCTTGGTGACGGCGGTCCAGCCGTCGGCCAGGATTTTGGTTTCCCAGCGCCCGGCGTTGATCATCGGTTCGACGGTGAAGATCATGCCTTCTTCCAGAGTCAGGCCGGTGCCTGGCTGGCCGAAGTGCATGACGCTTGGGGCGGTGTGAAAGACGCGCCCGACGCCGTGGCCGCAGAAATCGCGCACTACGGAATAGCGCTGCGCCTCGGCGAAGTCCTGGATGGCGTGGCCGATGTCGCCCAGGGTGGCGCCGGGGCGAATGACGGACAGGCCGCGCATCATGGCTTCGTAGGTGACGTCACACAACCGGCGCGCCTTCACGCCCACGTCCCCGACCAGGAACATGCGGCTGGTGTCACCGTGCCAGCCGTTCAGGATGGGTGTGACGTCGATATTGACGATATCGCCGGCCTTGAGCGCCTTCGGCCCCGGAATACCGTGGCAGACGACATGGTTGATCGAGGTGCAGATGCTTTTCGGGAAGCCCTTGTAGTTCAGCGGCGCGCTGACCGCGCCATGGTCGGCGATGAACTCCGCGCACAGGCGGTCCAACTCGTCCGTTGTCACCCCGGGCTGGACCTGGGGGGCGATGAAATCCAGCGTCTCCGCAGCCAGCCGCCCGGCGGCCCGCATGCTCGCGAAGCCCTCGGGGCCATGAAGAAGAACCTGGGATTCGGCGCGAACAGCGGCTTGGGTCATGACGGCGGAGGTTCCAGATCCAAGGGCAGGGGGCCGGCGACGGAGATCCGCTCCGGCGAGACGGCACACCAAAGGCACAGCGTCTCCACGCCGCGCGCGCGTGCCACGTGCAGTCCCCTTAGATAGGCCGGATCGATATCGCCTGCAATCCGGAACGCGCCGCAATCGCCGCGTTGCACCAGATAGACCATGACCGCCCGGTGGCCGGCAGCCACCATGTCGGCCAGTTCCAGCAGGTGCTTGGCGCCGCGCGCGGTGACGGCGTCGGGAAACTCTGCCGGCGCGCCGGGGGCCGGATCGCGCTTCATGTGGACGTTCTTGACCTCGACGTAGCAGTCTGGACGGCCCTCGCCCGACAACAGAACGTCGATGCGGCTGTTCTTGCCGTACTTGACCTCGCGGCGGACCGAATCATACCCCGCCAGTTCCGGCACCTGGCCGGCGGCGGCGGCCTCGGCGACCAGGGCGTTGGGGGGGTTGGTGTTCACGCCGACCAGATGCCCGCCGATGCGCACCAGCTCCCAGGTATATTTCAGCTTGCGGTTCGGATTAGCGGCCGGCGACAGCCAGACCTCGGCGCCCGGCGGCTGCACCGACAGCATGGTGCCGGAGTTGGCGCAATGGGCGGTCACTCGGTTGCCGTCGTCCAGGTCCACGTCGGCCATGAAGCGTTTATATCGCTTGACCAGCGTGCCCCGGATGAGGGGGGCGGGAAACTCCATGGCGGTGCGGCCTTTCGGGTCGATCAATGCGCTCTGGAGGAGCCGGCCGCGTCCCCCAGCACGCCGATCAGGCTGGCCTGGCCGCTGCCCGGAGCCAGCGGTTTCGGCTGGCTGGGGTCCGGCGCCCAGGCGGTCAGGAAGATGACCTCGAAGGTGGCCGGTACGTGTCCGTCCCGGCCGCCGTGGCGCTCCTGGTACAGGGCGGCCGCGCGCATCAGCACCGAACGCCGGCCCAGCCCGCGCGCGCGCGCGCGAACGCCGTTGCTCTCACCCATCGCGCGCAGGTCGTTCATCAACTTCAGGGGGTGCGGATAGCGCACGGTGATCAGGTCGGCGTCGGCGGTCGGCAGGGCAAAGCCGGCGCGCGACAGCAGGTTGCCGGCATCGCGCACGTCGGCCAGCGGCGAGGTTCGCGGCGACAGCCCACCGGTGATCTCCATTTCCGCGTCCGCCAGACAGGTCCGCAGTTCCCGCAGCGTTGCCCCGCCCAGCAGGCAGGCCAGGAACAGGCCGTCCGGCCGCAGCGACCGGCGCGCCTGAATCAGCGCACCGGGCAGGTCGTTGACCCAATGCAGGGAGAGGTTGGAAAGAACCGCGTCCAGGCTGGCCGGTTTGATCGGCCAGGCTTCCTCGTCGAAGGCCAGCGCCGGCCCGGCGCCGGTGGCGGCCGCGCGCCGCGCCATGGCCGGGGACAGGTCGGCCTGGATCAGCGCTTCGATGCCGCCGCGCCCGTTCAGGACCCGGCCCAGCTCGCCGCCATGACACCCCAGATCAAGCGCGCGCGGAAAGCGGTGCGTGATGTCGTCCAGACGGTCGGCCAGGCGTTCGGCGGTCTCGCGCACCAGAAAAGCAGCCTCTTGCCAGTCCCCGGCGGCGGCGCGGGTCCGGCGCGCACGCACCAGGGCGCGGTCGAAAACGGTCATGGCGTCGGGCGAGGGGGAGGCGGCGGCATTCTGGCTCATGGCCGGCAATATGGCGAGCCCGGCCGGGTCTGTGAAGGGGCCGGGCCACCCGCCCGGCCATGCCGGGGCTGGCGTCGGTGTCTGGAATGGCGCACCATCGGCGCATGGATAGCCCGGTTCCAAGCCACCACCTGGCCGCGCTGGCTGGCCCCTTGCGGAGCGCCCTTGATCTGGTGCTGCCGCCGCGCTGCCTGCGCTGTGGGGTGCTGGTCGGCTCGGGCGGGGCGCTGTGCGCCGAGTGCTTCGCCGGCGTGACCTTCATCACGCGGCCGCTGTGTCATCGCTGCGGAGTGCCGTTCGGCGGCGACTGGGGTGCGCCGGTGACGGAGGAGGCCGCCGGCCTGCTGTGTTCGGCGTGCGCGCGGCGGCGACCGCCCTATCACCGGGCGCGCGCCGCGCTGCTGTATGACGATGGGGCCCGGCCGCTGCTGCTGGCCTTCAAGCATGGCGATCGCACCGACGCCGCCGGGGCCCTGGCCGGCTGGATGGCGCGGGCGGGCGCCGATCTGCTGCGTTCCGCAGACCTGATCGTGCCGGTGCCCCTGCATCGCTGGCGGCTATGGCGGCGGCGCTTCAACCAGGCGGCTCTGTTGGCGGGGGCGCTGTCGCGGCGTGCCGGGGTTCCGTATTCCGTCTCCACCCTCGGGCGGGTGCGGCCGACGCCTG
>CAYFTQ010000087.1:0-9176 GCA_964346035.1 uncultured Roseospira sp.
CCCGTCTGCGTCTGTCGCCCGCGCGGGCCCCCTCATGACCGCCTCTGCCCGTGCCTCCGTCCTCGCCGCCACCCCTCGACCGCCAGGGCGCCATTGGCTGCCGGCACACCCGGACGCGCCGGCGCGTCCGCCGGTGCTGGTCGTGGTCCACCAGGCCAGTTCGGATTGCGGCCGGGTCGGCGCGCTGCTGCGCGCGCGTGGCCACGCCCTGGACCGCCGCTGTCCGATGGTGGGCGATCCGGTTCCCACCGATCTGTCCGGCCATGCCGGTGTGGTCGTTTTCGGCGGTCCGATGAGCGCCAACGACGACCATCTGGACGGCATCCGCGCCGAACTGGCCCTGATGGAGCGTATTCTGGCCCGGAGAACACCTATCCTTGGCATTTGTCTGGGCGCGCAACTGCTGGCGCGCGTCCTGGGCGGACGGGTGCGTCGGCGCCACGACGCGCACATCGAGTCGGGCTACTACACCATTCGCCCGACTCCGGCGGGCCGGCGCGAGGGGCTTTTTCCAGAGCCGATGGCCGTCTATCAGTGGCATACAGAGGGCCTGGATCTGCCCCGGGGCGCGACCCTGCTGGCGCGCGGGGACAGCTATCCCAACCAGGCCTTCCGCCTGGACACCGCGACCCATGGCATCCAGTTCCACCCGGAGGTCTCGCACGAAATGATGGATCGCTGGATTCGGGCCGCCGGACACATGACGACCTGGCCCGGCGCCCGCCCGGCCTTGACCCACCGCGCCGACCGCGAACGCCATGACGCCCGCCTCATGGCATGGCTGCACCGCTTCCTGGCGCGATGGCCGGCGTCCTCGTCCTGACACTCTGCCGGATAACGCAAGGCGGTGGAACGTGGGCGTCCGGAGCACAAAGCCTCTCTGGAACGGCAACGCAAGGGCGACTACACTGCGTCGGCCTTTCCTGCGCGTCACGACACCGGCTTGTCACTGATTCCGAGGCCGGCGAGCGTAGTCGCGCCATTCGGCAAAGCTCTATCCGTGTTCGCCAGGCATGTCCGGGTTTTTCAATCGGTTCCTACAGATCTGGACCTGAGGGTTTCCAAGGCCTTCAACTCACCATGCCTAGCCAACGCGAATAGGGCCTTCGGCAACGAGGGAGAACTGGACGGGCATGATCGACCCCGCCGCAAGGCACATCGCCAAAGAAGGCGAGTCCGGCCGCCGCCCGGAACCGCGTTCCCCCGATGAAGCGCCCCACTGCAACACGCGGGAACGCCGCGTCTGGCCGCGCCGGGACCTCTCGCTACCCGGACGCTGGCATGCCGATGGCCGCTGGGTGTTGGTCTCGGTCGAAACCCTGTCGCCCGGCGGCGCCACACTGTCGGCGCTGGTGGCCCTGGATTCGGACTCCGAGGGCTGGCTGACGCTGGACCGTCTGGACCTGGACATCCCCTGTGACGTGCGATGGACGCGCGCTTCCACTGCAGGCGTTCGCTTCCACCTCGACGCCCGCCAACGTACCATCCTTGAAGCGCACATGAACCGGTGTCGCGACCAAAGTGGCCTGGCCCTGCCGCCGCGACTAGCGTCGCTGGCCTCGGGTGCGGGTGCGGGTGCGGGTGCGGGTGCGGTGGAGACGAGCAACCCGTGACGACACCCCCCCTTGCTGGCGCCGACCCGGCCGACGGCTGCGCCGTAGGGGACCGGGACCTGTTCCAGGCACTGTTCCGCCAAAGCCGCGAACCGCTGTTCCTTCTGGACGGCAACGCCCGCCTGCTGGTCGCCAACCCGGCCGGCGAGGCGCTGGCCGGGTATTCCTCGGCCGACCTGCGGGACATGGAAACGGCCGACATGGTGAGCCGCGCCGGCCGGCCTTTCCGGCGCGAGGACCTGCGCGCGCGCCTGCACGCGCTGCCGCCGGGGCAGGCCCAGGTTCTGGACGTGGAGCAGCGGCAGCGCTCGGGCATTGTCGTGCCGCTGGAACTGACCTTGCGCCGGATCGACCATTCCGGTCGCCTGCTGTTCCTGGTGTCGGCGCATCAGACGTCCCGCGGCAGGGCAGAGCTGGCGGCGCGGCGTCGGCGCGCGGCGCGCGACCAACTGATGCTGACGGTCGCCAAGCGGTTTGTGCGCGAGCCGCTGGAAACGGCGGCGTCCTCGGCGATCGCCGACATCGCCGCCTTTCTGGGATTGGCGGCCATGATCATCCGGGACCCCTCCGGCACGGACGGGACAGGCGCCATCCGGGCTGCCTGGCACGCCGCACCCCAGGCCGCACGCAGCCTGGAGAACGCGTTGGCACGACATCCCGGGCACGGTGAGGCCCGCAGCGGAACACGTGTCGGAGAGCACGCCCAGGCCCGGCACGGGGATGAACCGTGCGAGCTGCTGTTGCTGGCCGCGCCGGTCAGCGGCGAATCCGGCGTCGAGGCCGAGGTTGTCATGGCGCGGGCGGACCACACCGGAGCCGGCGCCTGGAGGGAAGAAGACAGGCGGTTGCTGGCAGTGCTGTGCGAGGTCTATGCCCTGGCGGTCTCGCGCCTGCGGGAGCGCACGGCCCGCACCGAAACCGAATCGCGCTTCGAGACCTTCACCCGCAACCTGCCCGGCGGCGTCTGGCGCCGCGTCCAGGAACCGGACGGACGCCTGAACTTCACCTTCTTCGGTGGCGGCTCGCCGGACTTTCCGACGGTCCGACCGGAGGCCGTCGTGCAGGATCCCGACCTGTTGCTGAACACCATCCATCCCGACGACCGCCCCGCCATGATGGCCAGCATCCGCGAAGCGACCCGAACCCTGGCCGACTGGTCGTGGGAATTCCGCGCCATCGACAAGGACGCCAACATCCATTGGATGCAGGCCCTGGCCAAGCCCCAACGGCTGGCAGACGGACGCGTCGCCTGGGACGGCATTACGCTGGATGTCACCGCGCGCAAGCGCTCGGAACAGGCGCTACGCGACAGCGAGCGGCGCTTTCGCACCGCCTTCAACGAGGCCGCCGAGGGCATGGCCCTGGTCGGCGCCGACGGACGGTGGATCAGGGTCAACCAGTCCCTTGCCGCGCTGCTGGGGGCGCCGCCGGATGCGGTGGCCGGCACGCCGCTGGCGCGCTGGGCCGCGCCCGATCACCGCCGGGCGCTTGTGCGCCTGTGGCGGTCCGCCCAACGCGACCCGTACAGGACCATGCAGGCCGAGATACGAGGGCTCAGCCGTGACGGCAGCCGCCCCTGGGTCCGCATCAAGGCGGTTCCGATCCGCGATGATGATGACGCCCGGCTGCTGTATTGGGTCGCGCACGTTCAGGACATCTCGGCCCAGCGGGCCACTCAGGCGCTGCTGGTTCAGGCGCGCGATCAGGCCGAGGCCACGGCGCGCGCCAAGAGCGAATTCCTGGCCATGATGAGCCACGAGGTCCGGACCCCGCTGGTGGGCATGATCGGGCTTGCCCGCCTGTTGCAGGCAGACCCGCTGCCGCCGGTCGCGGCGCGCCGCGCCGGGCGCCTGGAATCCGCCGGGCGCCTTCTTCTTGGCCTGATCGACGACATCCTGACGCTGTCCAAGGCCGAGGCCGGCGGACTGGCCATGGCGCGCACCACCTTCTCTCCGACCGGCCTGGTCTCGGAAGTGATCGGGCTGCTGTCGGCAGACGCCGAACGGCGGGGCCTGCGGCTGACCATGGCCGTGGCACCCGAGGTGCCCGCGTGGCTGTCGGGGCCGGCGCCGGCGACGCGCCAGGTCCTGTTCAATCTGGTCGGCAACGCGCTCAAGTTCACCAGGACCGGCGAGATCGTCGTCAGCACCCGCGTCTGCCGGGCGCCGGAGACGACGCCACCGTCAGGCGCGCCAAGCGACGCCGCCCGCTGGCTGCGTTTCGTGGTACGGGATACCGGCATCGGCATCGCCAAGGAAGACCGGGCCCGCATCTTCGAGGCCTTCGGGCAGGGCGTTGCGGTCCGGTCGGACGAAACCGGGCGCCCGGCCGGCGGGGTCGGCCTGGGCCTTGCCCTGTGCCGGCGCATGGTCGAGGCGATGGGGGGCCGGATCGGCTTTGAAAGCAGCCCCGGACAGGGAAGCCGGTTCTGGTTCACGGTCCCGATCAGCCCCCCTTTGGTGGATCAGGCGCCGCCCACGGACGGCGCGACGACCGTCGCCGCGCCGGCGGAGGACGGCGGGCCGGGCGCCGTCCCCACCGAGGCGACCGTGGCACGCGGCGGCTTCGCCGGCCGGCGGGTTATGGTCGTGGATGACGACCCCATCAACCGCGAGGTCCTGGAAGCCTCGCTCGGGTTTCTCGGCTGCCTGTGCGCCGGGTTCGCCAGCGGTCGCGACCTGCTGAGAGCGATCGCGCGGAACGCCCTGGAGGTCCCCGACCTTATCCTGATGGATCTCAACATGCCCGACCTCAGCGGGTTCGATACGGCCCGAGAGATTCGCGCCCTGGGTGGAGGCTGGGCGAACGCGCCGATCGTCGGCGTGACCGCCGGGCGGGATTTGGTCCCCGCTGTCGCATCAGACTCCGCCGACACGCTTTCAGCCCACCTGTTCAAGCCCATCGAGATCACCACCCTGGCCGACATCCTGGCACGCTGGAACCCGGAAACGCCCGGCCCGGCGGCGCCGGCCGAAAACGCACTGCTGATCCTTGACCAGGCGGTGTGGCGTCGCCGCCTGTCCATGTTGGGCCGGGAACGGCTGGCGACGCGTCTGTCCGATTTGCGGATGATGGGTCGGCCGATGCGCGCCTGGGCCGACGGACAGGGCGCCATGCGCGCCGGCGATGTGGAGGCGCTGGCCCATCGCATACGGGGCGCGGCCGCGACCCTGGGCGCGCGCGCGCTGGCGGCGGCGGCCGCCGACCTGGAGCAGGCGGTGCGCGGACGGACAGCGCCGGGACGCGGCAGCGCGGGACCAGCACGCGCGCCAACCCCGGTCCGACGGGCCTACGCTGCGGCCTGGGACGCCGCGCTGACAGCGTTCCAGAGCGGCCTGGACGAGGCCGCGCCCGCGCCCGCGCCGGAAGGAGAGGCGGTCAGGTCTGAACCCGATCCATCCACGCCAGCGCCGCCGCCGTCGTCGGACGACGGGCCGTCGTGACCTCCACCCCGTGGGCCCGATAGACATCGCGCAACAGATGAAGGATCAGGTCCGCGTTTTCATCCCTGTTGACCAGACACAGCCAGACCGAGCAAACGCCAGCCGACAACAGCGCCTGGGCCTGCGCGGCCTGGCCAGGGACGCTGATCGTGCTGGCAAAGTCCTGATTGTCCACGATGAAACATGAAGCGCCCTGAAGAAGACCGGTCGCCCTCACCTGCTCCAGGCACCGAGCGATGTCCTGGGAATGACCACTCCCGGCCAAGTCAAGATGGATGACGGAACGGCCCCCGTCTGTCTCCAGCATGCTGACGGTCAAGGTGCAGGCTGCATGACGCACGGTCAGCGGGGTCATGCGAGGCTCCGGTCAAAGGAATGGCCCGGCGGGCAATGACGAAACTCAATTCTGCAATTGTTTTATGGTCATGATCAAGGCGCATTGGATCTTGTGAAAGCGCGTCTCGCGGCAATGGCGCAGAGGCGACACAGGATCATTGATTGCAAGGGGCCGCCCCGGCCTCGCGCCAGGACAGGACAGCCTCGGCGAGGGCGAAGTCGTCGGCGGTATCGATGTCGATCGACTCCAGGGGCGGCGTTTCCCATAGCATCGGGCGAACCCCGATGCGGCGTCCATGGCGCCGCAGTCCGCCGGCGGTGAACAGATAGAAGGCCGAGTTCTCCTCGAACACCGGCGCCAGGTCCTGGGTCGGCAACAGGCGTTCCGGATCATGATTGAGGGGCCGGGCCGCCCCATCCCACAAACGGACCTGCCGGCGCGTGACGCTGAACAGGCTGTCGCGGTCGGGCCTGGCGGCGGCCAATGCGGCGACGGCCGCCGACAGGGTTTCGGGGCGCAGAAGCGGGCTGGTGGCGTGGGTTTGCAGCAGCATGGCGTCCATGGGCATCGCCAACGCCTCCACCGCGTCCAGAAGAACCCGGTTCATGGAGGTGTCGGGGTCACAAACCTCCGGGGCGCGCCGATGGGTCCGCACCCGATCGCTGGCGGCGGCGGCCTCGGCCAGCAGCGCCCTGCTGTCGCTGGTGACGATGATGTCGCCGACCTCCGGCGTTCCCTCCAGGATCGAAAGGATGTGGTGGAACAGCGGCCGGCCACCCAGCGGGCGCCGATTCTTGCCCGGTACGCGGCGGCTCTGGCCCAGCATGGGCAGGATTGCCGTGATCCGGTCTGGCGGCATCGGCTCAGCTCCGCCCGTCCGGCAAGCGTCCGCCCATGCGCACCATGATGGCCAGGGCGGTGCGAACCACCAGTTCACCCAGCATGGGAACCCTGGCATCCGTGATGCGGGCCATCGGCCCCGACAGGGACACGGCGGCCATCGGTTCCCCCCGCTCGTCCAGCACGGCGGCGGCCACGCATCGCAGGCCCACGGCCTGTTCCTGATCGTCTATGGCAAAGCCGCGCGCCCGTGTTGTTCTCAGATCCGCGGCAAGGCGGCCGGGCGAGACCTGCGACCGGCACGCCCCTCGACGCAGCGGATGCCGGGCCAGGAGGCGCTCCACTGCGGCCGGGTCCATGGCCGCCAGCAAGGCCTTGCCGACACCCGAGCAGTGCAACGGCACGCGCGCGCCCGGCCTGGCGAAGGCGCGCATCATCTCGCCGCATTCCACTTGCGCCAGATAGGTCGCCTCGCCGTCGTCCATGACCGCAAGATTGACCGTCTCGCCGCTTTCGTACATGAGCTGGCGCAACTCCGGCGCCGCCATCGCAACCAGATCACGGGTGCGCAGGAACGCGCTGCCGACGCTGAACGCCTCCACCCCCACCGACCAAAGCCCGCTGCCGCTCTCGACCCGGGCGAAGCGCTCGTCCTGCAAGGTTGTCAGCAGCCGGTGGGCGGTCGAGGGCGCCAGTCCGACCGCCTGGCAGACCTCGGTCAGGGTCAGGCCCTCTTCGGAATCCGTCAACGCCTTCAGGATGGCGATGGCCCGACGCACCGATTGCACGCCCCCCGTCTCGGACCGGGCAGCGGCGCTTGTCCTGGCAGGCGGCACGTCGGTCACGGTGGGCGGCCCTCCTGTCATGCTGCCATGAACCCATGGCCTGACAGCATTGTTTGCGGCGCAACAAAAGCTATGCTCTATTGTCATGACATCACGGCACGGGCCAGCGTAATCCAGCAGGGTTTCGCACGGCTATTCCAGGCCACGCCACGACACGCCAACGTCTTGATATCAAACGAGCAGATTGGATGCCGACCGGATTCGACATTGCCGTTCCAGGAATACCAGAGGGCGCCACTGTGACGAGAGGCAGCCCCGGTCCCGGCCCGGCCCCGAGTCGACACCCTAAGGGATTTTTCCACTGAACGGAACCTGATTCCATTTCCTTGCCTCGCCCGGTGCCCACCGGCGGGCCATCCGCCTGAACACCTGACCTTCATCTGGAGGACCCCCTATGAGTTTTACCGTCAAGGAACAAGCCCCGGCGCGCCTGAACCGGTCGGAGCTGGCCGTGCCCGGCTCCAACCCCAAATTCCTGGAAAAGGCCGCCCAAGGCCCCGCCGACGTTGTGTTCCTGGACCTTGAGGACGCCGTCGCGCCCGACGAGAAGGCGCAGGCGCGCACCAACATCGTCGCGGCCCTCAATGATCTGGACTGGAGCGGCAAAACCGTCTCCATGCGCATCAACGGCCTGGATACCGAGTACATGTACCGGGACCTTGTCGAGGTTCTGGAAGGCGCGCCCGGAAAGCTGGATCTGATCATGATCCCCAAGGTCGGCACCGCCGCCGATGTCTATACCGTGGATTGCATCGTCTCCCAGATCGAGGCCGCAACCCGCGCGCCCAAACGCATCGGCTTTGAGATGATCATCGAGACCGCACTGGGCATGGCCAACATCCACGCCATCGCCGCCGCCTCGCCGCGCAACGAAAGCCTGCATTTCGGCGTCGCGGACTACGCCGCCTCGACCAAGGCGGCGACGGTCAACATCGGCGGCCCGAACCCTGATTACGGCGTCCTGACCGACCCTGACGAGCAGTCCCACCGCGCCTTCCACTGGGGCGATATGTGGCATTATGCCATCGCCCGGATAGTGGTGGCCGCACGCGCCCACGGCCTGCGCCCGCTGGATGGCCCGTTCGGCGACATCCAGGACGCCGAGGGCTACAAGGCCCAGGCACGCCGCGCGCGCGTACTGGGCTGCGAGGGCAAATGGGCCATCCATCCCACACAGGTGGAGCTGGCCAACACGCTCTTCACCCCTGGCGACGCCGAGGTCGCCAAGGCCCGGGCCATCCTGGACGCGATGGACGCGGCCAAGAAAGCCGGCCAGGGCGCGGTCACCCTGGACGGAAAGCTGATCGACATCGCCTCGATCAAACAGGCCGAAGTTGTCGTCAGCAAGGCCCGGCAGATCGCCGGCCAGGACTGAACCACGCCTATCGGGTCGGCCCCGGCGGTGGCGCCGGGCCGGCCTCCGGCGGCGGCGGCGGCGTGCGCACGCGCGCACCCAGCGCCTCCAGCGCCGCGCTCAGGGGCACCAGCGGCCGGCGCTCGTGCCCCAACGCGGCCACCGTCAGCGCCGCGCCGTTGGCCCAGGCATCCACGATCGGTGTGCCCGGCGGCACCGCCGGGGCCTGCATAAGCGCGACGGCAGTGGGGCGGCTGTCGGTCACCGTGTGTTCTCGAATACCGACGCCGCCGCCTCCGGGCGCGCCGGGCGCGCCGGGAGCGCCGGACGGAAGCACGGAAAAAACCGCCTCGCCCGCGCGCACCGACGTCGGCCGCACCGGCAGTGCGTCAAGCCGACCGGCCGCGACCCCCAGCAAAGCCACGCCCAGGGTGGGGACGCGCCGCAGAACCCGCGCCCACGGCGTGCGGCCATCGGACAATCGCACTCTTACGACGTCGGCGTTGGCCACGGCGGCCGTGGCCGTCAGCGCCCAGCCATCGGACGACAGCAGCACAGCCACCCCAGTGGCCGCCGCTCCGTCCGTCAACACCGTCACCACCGGACCGGCCAGGGCGCCGGCATTGACCTCCAGCGGCGCCAGGAACAACGGCGCGCCCTCCAGAACCAGGGGTCCCGCCGGAACCCCGTCGCCCGGCACCAGCGGCCCGGCCACATAACCGGCCATGGCACCGAAGAGCGCAC
>CAYFTQ010000088.1:0-9132 GCA_964346035.1 uncultured Roseospira sp.
GGCGCCAGCGCGCGCAACAGGATGCCGGCGGCGCAGACGCCGACGATCGGCCGGCGGCGGCATGGGGGCCGGTGACGTTGTCGCTGGCAAGGGACATTCAGGGGGCTCGCATCGTCTGTCTGGCCGGGCGCCATCAGAGGGCATAGCGCATGCGGAAGGTCAGCCGCGCCTTCGGGGGTTCGATCACGAAGGCGGCTTCCTCGAACGCAGGGGCGCCGAAAATCACCGTCGGATTGCGGGTGAAGCCGAAGCCCTCCAGCGGCATGCCGAACATGCCCGTGTCGAACTGGCCGTTGTTGTTCTGGTCGTGGAACGCGGCTACCGCGTAGCGTCCGGGTGGTACGTCGGGCACGGTCGCGACCACGCGATCGCCCTTTACGGACACGCGGGCCTGACGGATCTGGGCATTGCGCTCGGGAAAGCCGTCCGGACTGTCGTACAGGCCGATATAGAGCGTGCCCGTGCCGCCGCGCAGGCCGGTGACGATCAGTTCCAGCGAGACGGAGGCGGCGTCCGGATCAGCGCGGGTTTCAGGCTGCGCGCCGGTGTCCGGGTCTTGAGCGTTGGCCGGGCGTGCCGACAGCAGCGCGGCCGGCGTGGCGGCAAGCAGGACCAGGCTCAACAGGCTCAGACTCAACATGCAAGGCAGGGAAAGGCGGGGTCTCACGGTTTGGCTCCACTGGACGAGCGGGTCTGGAGAACAGGTCCGATTGGTTGGACCCAAGCGGGAACAAACATGACCGTCGGGTGAGTCATCATGACGGCGGGTTTATGGCGGGCGGGGTGGCGCGATGGCATCAGGGGTGCGGGCCGGCCCGGCCGCGCGATCGCTGACCATAGCCGCAATCGCATTTCTCCGAGCCCTTGACCAGCCGCGCCGACCATTCCGGCGCCTGGCTGCCGGGTTTGTCCGCGCGCTCCCAGGCGAACTCGGCCCCGCAGCGCTGGCAGACGGTGTTGGCGGGGCGGCGTGGTTCGCCGGCGCCCGGGGTGGGCGCGGCCGGGCGTGGCGCGCGCGACCGCAACCCGGCCCGTTGGGGTGGCGGAATCAGGACTCCCTTGCCCTTCTCGGGCGGATCGGCGGCGGGTGGAACCACGGCGGACTCCAGCGAGCGGGGTGGGCGAGGGCGAGGGCGCAGTCTACACCAGAGAGCGAATCCGGGTAAGGGCGGCTTCGGTGGTGGCGGCGTCATGCACCAGGGCGATGCGCAGATACGGCGCTCCCGGGTTGACACCGCCGGGGCCGGGTCGTCCGAAGTAGGCCCCCGGTACCACCTTGACTCCGGCCTCGGCCCACAGCCGGCGGGCAAGCGGCTCGGCCGCCTGCGGACCCACGTTCAGCCACAGGAAGAACCCGGCCTGCGGGCGGGCGAAGCCGGGATGGTCGCCCAGGATGGTCTCGGCCAGATCGATGTTGCGCCGGTACCAGGCCCGGTTTTCCGCGACATGGTCGTCGTCGGCCCACAGCCGCGCTGCAGCGGCCTGCGAGGGCAGGGGAATGAAGGCCGAGGCATAGTCGCGCAGGGTCAGGAAGGGCTGTACGATGCGCGGGTCGCCGGCGCAGAAGCCGGCCCGCAGCCCGGGCACGCCGGACCGCTTGGAGAGCGAATGGAAGCTGACCACGTTGTCCAGAGAGCCGTCCAGGGCCAGCGCGGCCTGAAGCGCGGAGGGCGGCGGCGCCGTGTGGTAAAGGTCAGCATAGCATTCGTCGGACACCAGGCAGATGTCATGGGCCCGGGCCAGCGCCACCAACCGCTTGAGATAATCCATGTCGGCCACCGCTCCGGCCGGATTGGACGGCGTCGTCAGAAAGATCAGCGTGGCCCGCGTCAACAGGGCCTGGTCCAGGGCGTCCAGGTCCGGCAGGTGCCCGGTTCCGGCCGTGGTGTCCAGGAAGACCGGATCGGCTCCCGCAGCCAGCGCCGCCCCGGCGTAGGTGTGGTAGAACGGGTTCGGCATCAGGACCGCCGGTCGCGAAGTGCCGCCGGGCCGGGGGGTGACCAGTTGTGGCAACAGGAACAGCGCCTCGCGCGTGCCGGCCACCGGGGCCAGGGAATGACCCGGCCGGATCGTGCCCGCAGGCAGAGCGAAACGGCGTTCCAGCCAGCCGATCTGGGCTTCGTTGAGCGCGTCCGAGCCGCGATGGCTGACGTATTTTCCCCACTGGTGGGCATTTTCCGCGATGGCCTGGGCCACGCAGGCCGGGCAGGGGGTTTGCGGCTCGCCCACCGACATCAGCAGGGGCAGGCGGTCGGATGGCGGCCGGACGCCCGCGATCAGGGCGTTCATGCGCACGAACGGGCTTTCTGGCAGGTCACGGGACAGGGCGGGGTTGAGCATGGCGGCGGCATGATCCGGACAGGGTCGGGGCGTGGCGCCCCGACCTTGGCTCATGCGCCCGAGCGTGTCCACGGTCAGGCGCGCAGGTTGGCGCCCCGGGCCCGATAGCCGCGCTTTTCCAGGTACTGCTGGTGATAGGACTCGGCCGGCCAGAAATCGCCCGCCGGCTCGATCCGGGTGGCGATGGGCCGACGATAGCGGCCGGAGCCGGCCAGACGCTCCCTGCTGGCCTCGGCGGTGGCGGCCTGCTCGTCGTCGTGGGTCAGGATGACGCTGCGATACTGGCTGCCGACGTCCGGACCCTGGCGATCAACCTGCGACGGGTCGTGTTGCTGCCAGAACACTTCCAGCAACTCGTCATACGACACCCGCGCGGGATCGTACTCCACGCGCACCACCTCGGCATGGCCGGTGGTGTCGGCACAGACCATCTCATAGGTCGGGTTGGCTACCGAGCCGCCGGCATAGCCGACGGCGGTCGCCAGCACGCCGTCAATGTTGCGGAACGCCAGTTCCACGCCCCAGAAACAGCCGGCGCCAAAGGTGGCTGTTCGTGTCGCCATGATGCGATCTCCCGTGTCTCGTGCATCGACCCGAACGAAGGCTTCGGCCTGAGTTTGGAAAGTTGATGCATGAACAAGTCCATCGACCCGAACGAAGGCTTCGGCCTGAGTTTGGAGAGTTGATGCATCAACAACAATCTCGTGCGCTGACCGATGGCTCCCTTGTCCTTGTCCTTGTCAGTTCAATAGAGAGAGGCGACCGAACCGCCCCTTCCGGTTCGGGCATATGGGTCCGCGCCGGGACCCGGACAAGGCCGGCTCCGGGGCCGCGTGCGGCGAGCTGGCGCTATTCCGCCGGGGCGGCGTCCGGCAGTGGTGCGGGACGCTCGCGCGGCAGCCGGATGCCGACCACCACGACCAGCGCCGCCAACGCGGACAGCAGCAGGAACAGGGCGGCGAAATCGCCCGTCTCGGCGCGCACCCAGGCCACCAGAGGCACCGCCAGCCCGCTGATGCCGAAGGCCAGCACGAACTTCAGGCCGTAGGCGGTGGAGCGCCAGGACGGCGGCGTGTATTTGGCCAACAGACTGTTCTCGGCCGGCAGGGCGCCGGTGTTGAACGAAACCATCATCACCATGATCATCAGCAGCGGCAGTCCCGTGGCGGCGGCCGCCAGTGCCAGGAACGGCACCTGAACAAGATACATGCCGACATAGACCGTCTTCAGGGGAAAGCGGTCCGCCAGACGGCCACTGACGATCTGGAACAACCCGGCCAGGCCATAGACGATCATGACCGCCAGCCCGATGCCGCTGGCGCCGTCGCCGAACAGGCCGCCCAGGCGTTCGTCGAACACCTTCGGCATGCTGGCCTGCGTGGCCTGATAGATGATGCCGCCGACCAGCATGGTCAGGGCGATGATGGTGTAGACCCGGGCGGTGTCGCGCTTGTCCGGGGGCGGCTCGGGCCGGGCATCGATGCGTGTTTCGATGATGATGCCGCGCCGGACCATCCACATGAAGCCAAGCCCGATGGCCACAGTCAGGGCGCCCGGCACCAGGAAGGCGGCGCGCCAGCCCAGGGCGTCGATCAGCAGGCCGGCGGACAGGCCGCCCAGGGCCGGCCCGAAGCCGCCAAAGGCGCCGTTGACACCAAGGGCCTGGCCCCGGTTGACGGCGGTGCGTACCAGCCAGGCGATGCCGACCGGATGATAGATGGAGCCGAACAGGCCCAGGAAACCCAGCGCGATGGCGATCTCAAGCGGACTGCCGGCAAGGCCGACCCAGATCGCGCTGCTGCCGATGCCCAGGAAATACAGCGCCATCATGCCGGTGGCGCTCCAGCGGTCGCCCAGCCAGCCGGCGAACGGCGCGGCGATGCCGAACAGCAGCTTGCCGACCAGGATCAGTGCCAGGGCCGCCTCGTAGGAAATATCGAAATGCTGCGGCAGAACCAGCGCGACGACGTAGAAGATCGGCTCGAAAATGTGGCTGATGGAGTGGCCGGCACAGGAAAAGCCGAGCGCGGTGCGCGCCTGGACGGGGGTCATGTCAGGGGGGGTCCTCGGGATGGGGTGCGGGTTGAGGGCGTTCAGCCTGCGTCGCAGTCTTGCACCCGGCCCGGGGTGGCGCAACGGGGTGGCGCAAGACCGTCCATCTATCCGGCATTGCCGTCGGCGATGGCGCGCAGAATTTCCGGCTGGCGCAACGCAACCTGCGTGGGGCTGGGCAGGTCCAGAACGCCCTCGCGCTTGAACCACGTCATGGCACGGCTGACGGTTTCCACCGTCAGGCCGATATGGTCGGCGATGTCGGCCCGGCCCATCGGCAGGGTCAGGGGCGAGGCCGGATCGCCCCGACGGCGCGCCCGGTCGGACAGGTTGAGCAGAAAGGACGCCACCCTCTCGCGTGCCGTCTTGCGCCCCAACAGCAGCACATGATCATGGAAATGCGCCAGTTTTTCGGTCATGCGGGCCATGACGCGGGCCTGAACCTCGGGCGCGGTGGCGGCCAGTGACCGCAGCCGGCTCATGGGCAGGCGGCATACGCTGACGGCGGTGATCGCCTCGGCGGTGTAGGCGTACTGGTCCGCCACGCAGAAGCCGAACATGTCGCCCCGAAAGAAGAACCCGGTGATCTGGCGGCGTCCGTCCGGCATCAGCTTGTAGACCTTGATCGCCCCCGACACGATGCTGAACACGGCCTGACCCGGATCGCCCTCGCGGAACAAGGTGTCGTGGGCCTCCAAGCGCAGAGTGCATTGCACCCGCGCCAGAACACCCACCGTGCGCGGCGCCATGCCGTCGCAGAAGGCCAGCGACCCCAGGTCGCAATGCCGGCAGGGGCCGGGCGATCCGTCTTGACGCGGGCGCGCGGCCGGGCCGGGGGACGCGGCTGTCTCCGACAAGGCGCGGGCCTGACGATCCATGGGCGGGCCTCGACTTCCTGAACCAGGGGACGCGTCATGCATGGCGCCCCGACATTTGATCTGGATCAGGTCTTATCATGGAAACCTGATATGCCACAGGGCTCTTTCGGACCCCCACCCAGGGGCGGAGTGGTGGGGTTCGGTGTCACCCTTGCGGGGTGTCGTCATCATCGAACAGGATGCGATGGGCAGCGCCGTCCATGTCGTCGAACTGGCCGCTTTTGAGCGCCCAGAGAAAGGCCAGAAGACCCCCCAGACCCAACAGCAGGGCCAGCGGGATCAGGAACAGGAGCGCGTTCATGTGGTGGGTCCGGGCTGGGCGCCGTCCCGCGCGCGGGCCGGGCGGCGCCGGTTCAGGCGCAGGGCATTGGTGATCACCACCAGGGAAGAGGTGCTCATGGCAACCGCCGCGATCAAGGGGGTCACCAGGCCGGCCAGGGCCAGGGGAATGGTCACGGCGTTATAGGCGAAAGCCAGGGCGAAGTTCTGCCGCACCAGCGCGTCCGCCTGGTGGGCGGTATCCAGGGCGTCCAGCAGGGGTGCCAGACGATCGCCCTGGACCACGATATCGGCGGCGGTCTGGCTGATTTCCACGGCACCGGACGGCGACGCAGAGACCGACGCGGCGGCCAGCGCCGGAGCGTCGTTGAGGCCGTCACCGACCATCAGCACCCGGTGGCCGCCGGCGGCCAGGGCATGCAGGCGGGCAACCTTGTCGGCCGGGGTCTGGAGCGCGCGCCAGTCGGTTACCCCGGCGGCGTCGGCGGCTGCCTGCACCGGCCCGGGGCGGTCGCCGGACAGCAACGCCACCGCCAGCCCGCGCGCCCGCAGTGCGGCCACGACGGCGCCGGCGTCGGGGCGCAAGCGGTCGGTCAGGGCAAAGCGCAGCCGCGCTCCGCCCGCCCGGCGCAGCCAGAGTTCGGGGCCGTCTTCGCCCCCGTGTTCGCCTCCGTGTTCGCCTCCGCTTTCGCCGGGGCTGTCGGGTGCGCCGCAGAAGGCGCGGGACCCCAGCCTGATCTGGCATCCCTGATCATCCGTCCACGACAGGCCGGCGCCGGGATGCTCGACCACATCGCCCAGCGGTGGGGCGTCGGGGGCGGCCCGCACCAGGGCGCGCGCCAACGGGTGGCGGCTGTTGGCCGCCAGGCCGGCCGCCAGGCGCAGGTCTGCGGGCGTCCAGCCATCCCGGCCCGCAGTCGCCGGGCGCAGGTCGGGCCGGCCCAGGGTCAGGGTTCCGGTCTTGTCGAACACCACGGTATCGACGGCGCGCAGGCGCTCCAGCGCGGTCGCGCTCTTCAGCAGGACCCCGCCGCGCAACAGGCGGCCGCTGGCGATGACCTGAACCACAGGCACCGCCAATGCCAGTGCGCACGGGCAGGTGATGATCAGGACGGCAGCGGCGATCAGAAGCGCGTCCTGCCACGCCAGCCCGGCGCCCAGCCACCAGCCCAGAAAGGCGGCCAGCGCCAGCCCATGGACCACGGGCGCATACAGCCGCGCCACCCGGTCGGCCAGCGCGACATGGCGGGCGCGGCCCTGCTCGGCGGCCTCCATCATGCGCACGATGCCGGCCAGAAGGGTGTCCTCGCCGATGGCCGCGACCCGCACCCGCAGCGGCGCCGAAAGATTGAGCGTGCCGGCGAAAACGCGGGTCCCGGGACCGGCGCGCTCCGGCACCGTCTCGCCGCTGATCAGGCTGGCGTCGAGGTCGCTGATCCCTGCCGTGACCGCGCCATCCACGCCGACGCGCTCGCCTGTTGCGACCAGCACGGTCGCGCCAACGGGGACCGAGCGGGGCGGCACCCGCCGTGAGCCGCCATCGGTGTCAAGCACGGTGACCGGTGCGTGCGTCAGGGCCAGCAGGTGCTCCGCTGCCTGGCGCGCCCGGCCGCGGGCGCGGCTGTCCAGGTAGCGCCCGATGAGCAGGAAGAACAGCAGCATCACGGCGGCATCGAAATAGGCATGCGGGCCGCCGCGCATGGTTTCCCACACGCTCATGCCGGCGGCCAGCAGGACCGCCAGGGTGATGGGGACGTCCATGTTGGTGCGACCGGCCCGCAGCGCGCTGAAGGCGGAGCGGGCGAACGGCCGGATGCCATAGGCGATGGCGGGCACGGCGATCAGCGCCGACAGCCAGTGCATCAGCGCGCGCGTGGTCTGGCCCATATCGGCGCCGAACCAGACCGAAACCGAGAACAGCATGATGTTGCCGGTAGCGAAGCCGGTGACCGCCATGGCCCGCAGCAGAGCCTTTTCCTGGCGATCGGTCTCGCGCCCCAGGGCGGCCGGGTCATAGGGAACCAGGCGGTAGCCGACAGCCAGGACGGGGTCCAGAAGGCGACGCGCGCCGGCGTCCTCGTCCTCGTTTTCCTCGTCGTCGTCGGAGTCGGAGTCGGGGTCGGGGGCGGGCGTCCAGCGCACCGTCAGGCGCCGGGTGGTCATGTTGACGCGGGCGTGCGTCACGCCCGGCTGGCCTTGAAGCAGACGTTCGATCAGCCAGACGCAGGCGGCGCAGTGCAACCCCTCGACCATCAGGTGAAGCCGGGCGGCGCCGTCGTCGGTCCGGCTGACGTGGGGGCCGAAGTCGGGGATCTGCTCGGGGTCGGTTTCGGGCTTGAGCGGGCGGGTGCCGGGATCCAGACAACGGCGCCGGTAATAGCCCTCCAGGCCCAGGCCGTTGACCAGATCGAAGGCCGCCTCGCAGCCGGGACAACAGAAGCCTCGCCCGCCAGCCGCGCCGCTGTCCGGACCCACCGGATCATCGCAGTGGCGACAGCGTGGACGGTCGTCCGGAACGGCTTCGGCCTGAAAGACAGGCGGCGCGGGCGGCGCGGGCGGCGCGGACACCGGCCCGGCCCTCAGTCCGTCCTCAGCCGTCGGCGCAGCTTGAAGGTGTCGTCGCCCCGCCTGGCGGTGAACAGCAGGTCCCATTGGCCCGGCTTGGGCAGGGTTATGCGGGCCTCGTAGCGGCCCGGTCCGACGGGCCGGAAGTCAACCGTCTGATCCAGGCCCTGTTCGGTGGGCCGGCGCACAAGCGCGCTCATCGTTACGCCGTCCAGCGGCCGGCCCTCGGCGTCCTGGCCGAGAAGGCGCAGGGTTGCGGCGCGGCCGTCTGCGGCCGTGGGGGAAGGCGCGGCGGCGATGTCCGTAAGGTCTATGTGCCAGGTCCACCCCAGCGCCTCCTGGGCTTCCTCGGCGGCGACCTTCTGATTGTAGGCCAGCCCTTCGAGATAGGCTTTGGTGGTGCTGAGTCCGGAGAAGGTCGAGGTGGCGAAGTAAAGCATGGTGCCGTTGGCGATCAGCACAACGGCGAACCCGGCCACAAAGGTATAGGGAATCCACCAGCCCCGCGCGCGGCGGCCGCAAGAGCGGACAGCGGAGTCGTTGGCGTCCATCGACCGAGCGCCCTTTCCTGACCCGACCCGGACCCCCTTTGGGGAACCCGCCATGGGGAGCGTTCCAGGACGCCCCAACGGGTTGCTCCCGGCCTGCGGCCGGGACGTCACCATCAGGCCGTCAACGCCTTGACGCGCGCGGACAGGCGCGAAATCTTGCGCGCGGCCGTGTTGCGGTGCAGCACGCCCTTGGTGACGCCGCGATGGATTTCGGGTTGCGCGGCGCGGAAGGCGCTGCGAGCCTGATCGGCATCGCCACTGGCGATGGCCGTTTCCACCTTCTTGATGAAGGTCCGGATGCGGCCGATTCGGGCGTGATTGACCTCGAACCGGCGCGCATTGCGGCGGATGCGCGTCTTGGCTGACTTGTGATTCGCCATGAATGCCTGCTTTCCCTAAACTCTGACAACGAACCGCCGTTACGGCGTCGCGGGCGATCCCCTGAACCGACCCGGGTCCGGCCGCCC
>CAYFTQ010000089.1:0-9092 GCA_964346035.1 uncultured Roseospira sp.
GACCACCTTCTTGACCGGGCAGCCCATGTTGATGTCGATCAGTTCCGCCCCCTCATCGACACAGGCCCGCGCCGCCTCGGCCATCACCGCCGGATCGCGCCCGGCGACTTGAACCGCGACCGGCCCCAGGCCGGCCGCTCCGCCGGCACCGATCATGCGTCGGGTCTGGTCGTGGCCGGCGGCGATACGACCGCTGGCGATCATCTCGGAATACCCCATGGCGCACCCGAAACCGCGCGCCAGGCGACGGAACGGCACGTCCGTGATCCCCGACATGGGGGCCAGCAAAACCGGTGTTTCAAGCGAAAGTGAACCGATGGTCAGGGCGGTCATGGCAGGGCGGAACCGACAAGGGGACGGACGGAAGAGGTCATGGGGCGGGCATTATGCACAGGTCTTGGGCAGTTGGCGACCCGCGTTCGGTCGGGCCGTCTCTTTTTTGCGCGTTCAACCGGGCTGGAGCAGCACGAGGGAAACGAACTTCACCCCGGGATAGGCCAGCGTCAGCAACAGATACGCCAACAGTACAGAGCGCGCCGCCGCCCGCCCACGCACCCCGGCCCAGTGATGCGCGGCCAGCAGCGCGCCGATCACCGCGAAGGCCAGCAGGGACAGCAGGGTCTTGTGGTCCAGAACCAGCAGCGTCCCCGTGGTCCAGTATTCCACCGCCATGCCGCTGACCAGGCCGCAGCCCAGCACTCCCTCCGAGAGCGCCAGCAGCCGCACAGACAGGCGCTCCGACGCGGCCACCGGCGGCAGACGTCGGGTCAGGCGGGTCGGCCGCTTGCGCTTCAGCGCCTGTTCCTGAAGGAACGCCGCCAGCGCGGCCACCGCCGAAACCGTCAGCAGGGCATAGGTGGTGACCGAAACGCCGATGTGGAACACCAGCCAGCCCGGCGGCCCGGCGCCCGTCAGCGGCAACACCGCGCCCGGCTCCCGCCCGGTGGCGGCAGCAAGCAGGCCGAGGATGGCAAGATAGCCCATCAGCACCGGCGCCAGGGCCCAGGCCGCAGCGGTTATCAGGGCGGCCCCCAGATAAACCCAGACGCTGGCCGCTATCGCCACCCAAAGCGTGGCCGAAAAGCCGGTATGCCACCCCCCTGAGAGTTGCGCGGCGACCCAGGCGCTGGGGCCGAGAGCGGCCAGCAGAACCAGCGCCGGCACGGCCCAGCCGGACCGCCCGGCGGCGCGTCCGTCCTGCCATAGCGGCAACGCGACCGCCGGCAGCAAGGTGGCGACGGCGCAGAGATGGAGTCCAAGACTGCTAACCATGCACCGCACTATAGCGCGCCCGACGCGGCGCCACAATGCGACCCGATCGCAGCACACGACGGGGCCGCGCAACGGCGTTTCCCGGCCGGCGCGAATCCCCTACCCTGCGCCGCCCCGCCGCAGCAAAGGACGCGCCCCACCATGACCGCCCGGACCGCTCAGACCGCCTCGCCCGCTCCCGATCGGCCCCGAACCGCAAAGGGCGCACCGAACCGAATCGCGCTGGTGGTCGCGGCCGGGCGCGGCTATCGGCTTGGTGGCGGCCTGCCCAAGCAGTACCTCTCTCTTGGCGGCCGGCCCATCCTGCGTCACTGTCTGGCGACCTTCTGCGCACATCCGGATATTTCGGCGGTGCGCGTCGTCATCCATCCCGATGACCGCCCCCTCTACGAGCAGGCGGCGCGCGGCCTGGACCTGCTGGAGCCCGTGCCGGGCGGCGCCGAGCGCCAGGATTCGGTCAGGCTGGGGCTGGAAAGCCTGGCCGGGCTGGCCCCTGACCAGGTGCTGATCCACGACGCCGCGCGGCCGTTCGTCACCGTCGGCGTCATCGACCGCGTGCTGGCCGCGCTGGAGGAAAGCCACGCCGGCGTCATTCCAGCGCTGCCGCAGGCCGACACCCTGAAGCGAGCCGACGGCGACGGCCTCATCACCGGTACCGTGGACCGCACCGGCCTGTGGCGGGCGCAGACGCCGCAGGGCTTTTCCTTCGCGGCCATCCTGGACGCGCATCGGGCGGCGGCCGGGCGGACCCTGACCGACGACGCCGCCGTTCTGGAAGCGGCCGGAGCGAGCGTGCGCATCGTCGCGGGGTCCGAGGACAACGGCAAGGTCACCACGCCCGACGATCTGCGACGGGCGGAACGCCGCTTCCAGGGCGCAGCCGAGACGCGGGTCGGCCACGGCTACGACGTGCATGCCTTCGGTCCCGGTGACCACGTCACGCTGGGAGGCGTGCGTGTTCCGCATGCCCAGGCGCTGATGGGCCATTCCGACGCCGACGTCGCCCTCCATGCCCTGGCCGATGCCATCTATGGCGCGCTTGCGGCCGGCGACATCGGGCGCCACTTCCCGCCCACTGACGCGCGCTGGAAGGGGGCCCCGTCCGACCTGTTCCTGCGCCATGCCGGGTCGCTGGTGGAGGCGCTGGGCGGGCGCATCGTCCACCTGGACCTGACCCTGATCTGCGAGCGTCCCAGGATCGGGCCGCACCGCGCCGCCATCGCGGGCCGCATCGCCGATATCCTTGGCCTGGATGGCGGCCGGGTCAGCGTCAAGGCCACAACATCCGAGCAACTTGGATTCACCGGCCGGGGCGAGGGCATGGCGGCGCAGGCGACGGCCACGATCACCCTGCCCGGCTGAGGTCAGGAGCGTCGGCGCCGCTGGCTGCGGCCCTCGCTCGGGTCCTCGGCCGTCGAGCCCGCCCCGGCGACGGGGACATGGCGGTAGCTGAGCGCCTCTGCGACATGCATGCGGCCAACACCGTCGCGGCCGTCCAGATCGGCCAGCGTGCGGGCCACCCGCAACAGCCGATGATAGGCCCGCGCCGTCAGTCGCATCCTCTCCGCCGCCTCCGCCATCAGGCAGCGGCCGGGTTCGTCAGGTGTGGCGACCGCTTCCAGCCGCTCGCCCGCCAGGTGGGCATTGGCGCGCGCGCCGCCGCCGTTCCCGGACCGGGCACGCTCAAGCTGGGCCTCGCGCGCCGCCCGCACGCGCGCCGCCACCGGCGCCGTGCCCTCCGACGGTCGTCCGGGCGCCATGGCGAAGGGATCGACGGCCGGCACGGTCACATGCAGGTCGATACGGTCCAGCAGCGGGCCGGACAGGCGATTCCGGTAGTCCTGGCCGCAACGCGGGGCCTTGTTGCAGGCCAACGCCGGGTCGTCCAGATAGCCGCACTTGCAGGGGTTCATGGCAGCCACGAGTTGCACCCGGGCCGGATAGGTCACGTGGCCGTTGGCGCGGGCGATGGAAACCCGACCGGTCTCCAGTGGCTGACGCAGGGCTTCCAGGGCCGGGCGCGAGAACTCCGGCAACTCGTCCAGGAAAAGAACACCGAGATGGGCCAGGCTGATTTCGCCCGGTCGCGCCCGCAGCCCGCCGCCGACCAGCGCCGGCATGCTGGCGGAGTGGTGCGGATCGCGGAACGGCCGGCGCGTGATCAGGCGGCCCTCGGACAGATGCCCGGCCACCGAATGGATCATGGAGACTTCCAGCGCCTCGTCCGGGGCCAGCGGCGGCAGCAGTCCCGGCAGGCGCGCCGCCAGCATGGATTTTCCGGCGCCGGGCGGCCCCGTCATCAACAGATTGTGGGCGCCGGCGGCGGCGATTTCCAGCGCGCGACGTGCGCTTTCCTGTCCCTTCACGTCGGCCAGATCCAGCCCCGACGCCGCATCGGTGCGCGCCTCGGGGCGCGGCCGTTCCAGCGTCTGGTTGCCCTTGAAATGGTTGATCAATTCCAGCAGCCCGGACGGCGCGAGCACGTCCACGTCACCGGCCCAGGCCGCCTCGCCCCCTTGCGGACCGGGGCAGATCAGCCCCCTCTCGGCGCGCACCGCCGCCAGCGCCGCAGGCAACACCCCCGACACCGGCGCCAGAGAGCCGTCCAGCCCCAGTTCCCCCAGCAGGACAAAGCCGTCCATGTCCTCCATGGGCAGGACACCCATGGCCGTCAGCACGCCGCAGGCCACCGGCAGATCGTAATGACTGCCCTCCTTCTGAAGGTCGGCCGGGGCCAGGTTGACGATGATGCGCTTGGGCGGCAAGGCCAGACCGATGGCCGTGAGCGCCGCCCGCACCCGCTCGCGGCTTTCCCCGACCGCCTTGTCGGGCAGACCGACGATGGTGAAGGCCGGCAGGCCGCCGGTCAGCGAGACCTGAACCTGGACGTCCAGGACCTCGATACCGGCAAAGGCGACAGTGTGAACGCGGGCGACCATGCGCGACGGCCCGTGATGGCGGGAACACGACGAGCCGCACCAAGCGGCCCGCCAGTCACCATAATGCGCGTGGCCGCCCCGGTCCTACACGTTTTTGATCATGCCGGCCCCGGTTCCTATACCGAGAAGCTCTCCCCGCAGCCGCAGCGATCCTTCTCGTTCGGATTGCGGAAGACGAAGCCGCTTTGCATCTTCGTTTCCTCGTAATCCATTTCCGAGCCGATCAGGTACATCGTCGCCATGGGATCAATGTAGACGCGAACGCCGCGGCTTTCGACCACGTCCTCGAACGGGCGCACCTCTTCCACGTAGTCCACCTGGTATTGCAGGCCCGAGCAGCCGGCCTTCTTCACGCCCACGCGCACGCCCAGGACCGGCTTGCCGGCCCGCTCGATGAGCGTGCGCACGCGCACGGCGGCGGCCTCGGTCAAAGTGATCGCCGGAGGCGGCGCGCGCCGCCGGCCGCCATCGGTGTTGGGGTCAGGGGTCCCGGTCGCGGTCATGTCTGCCCTCGGTTCAACAGAAGTGATGTCCAAACAAGAATCCATAAGACTCCACAAGACTCCATTGTGGCGCCGTCAGTACATATCGAGCTGCACCTTGGCCAGTTCCGACATGTTCGCCGGTGTCCATGGCGGGTCCCAGGTCAGGGTCACGGTCACACGACCGACCCCCTCCGGCGCGGCGGCCGCCTCGGCCACCTGGCCTGGCAGTTCGCCGGCCACCGGGCAGGCCGGCGCGGTCAGTGTCATGACGAGATCCCAGTTGCCCTTGCCGTCGGGCTCGACCTCGTAGATCAGACCCAAATCATAGATGTTGACCGGGATTTCGGGATCATAGACGCCACGCAGGGCCTCCACGACCACGTCCTCGCCGGCCGGCGTCGCGCCCTCGGGAAGCGGCGCTCCGGCGGTCTCCGAAAAGCCCTCCTCGGGCGGCGGTTCGGTGGCGGCGGCCATCGAATAGGGCGGCATCATGGGCACGGTTTCCCTCAGGCTGGTGTTCACTCGACAGGTTCGGCGTCAGGCCAGGATCTCGCGCGCACGCGCAAGGGCCCCAGCCAGGGCGTCCACATCGGCACGCGTGTTGTACAGACCGAACGAGGCGCGGGTCGTGCCCGTCACCCCCAGACGGGCCATCAAGGGCTGGGCGCAATGGTGCCCGGCCCGCAGCGCCAGACCGGCGCGATCCAACAGCATGGACAGGTCCTGCGGATGGGCGCCCTCAAGGCTGAACGAAATCACGGCGGCCCGTGGCAGGGCCGTGCCGTGAATGGTCAGCCCCTCGATCGCCGCCAGCCTCTGCATGGCATAACGCAGCAGATCCGCTTCGTGTGCCGCGATGGCCTCCATGCCGATGGCCTGGACATAGTCGATCGCGGCAGCCAGGCCGACGGCCTCCACGATGGGTGGCGTCCCGGCCTCGAAGCGGGCCGGCGGAGGCGCATAGGTGGTCTTCTGGAAGGTGACGGTCTCTATCATGTCGCCGCCGCCCTTGAACGGCGGCATCGACTCCAGCAGATCGAGGCGACCGTACAGGACCCCGATGCCGGATGGTCCGTACAGCTTGTGGCCCGAAAAGACATAGAAGTCGCAGTCCAGCGCGCGCACATCCACGGGCTGGTGGACCACCGCCTGGCAGCCATCCAGCAGCACGCGGGCGCCGACGGCGTGGGCCTTGTGCGCGATGGTCTCGACCGGCAGGACGGTCCCCAGCACGTTGGAGCAGTGCGACACGGCCACCAGCTTCACGCGCCCGTCCAGCAGGGTCTCGAACGCCGCCATATCGAGGCTGCCATCATCGCTGATCGGCGCCACTCTAAGGTCACAGCCGGTGGCATCGCGCAGCATCTGCCACGGAACGATGTTGGCGTGATGTTCCAGTTCGGTAATCAGGACCGCGTCGCCCGGACCGATGTGCTGGCGCGCCCAGGTATAGGCCACCAGATTGATGGCCTCGGTCGCGTTCATGGTGAACACGATTTCACGCTCGCTGGCCGCGTTGAGAAAGGCGCGCACGGTCTCGCGCGCGGCCTCGAACCGGCGCGTCGTTTCGGCGGAAAACTGGTACGTGCCACGATGCACGTTGGCGTAGGTTTCCGAATAGACAAGATCCATCGCCGTCAGCACGGACAGCGGTTTTTGCGCCGAGGCCCCGCTGTCCAGGTAGATCAGCGGCACATCGCCGTGAACCATGCGCGACAGCGCGGGAAAATCCGCGCGCGCCGCATCTACGTCATAGGGCGCGATCCCTTCGGCAGGCTTGTCGAGTGTCACCGTGGTCATGAGCATCCCCCCTGGCGCGACGTCAGCCAGGCCCGCACCGCCTCCAGGAAGGCGGTGCGTGTCGGCCCTGCCGGCACCAAGGCCACCACGTCATCCAGAAAAGCCTCCACCAGCAGGGCGCGCGCTTGCGCCTCCGGGATGCCGCGCGACATCAGGTAGAAGAGCTGGTCGCCATCGAGATCCCCGACCGTGGCGCCGTGGCTGCATTTGACGTCGTCGGCGTAGATCTCAAGTTCCGGCTTTGTGTAGACCTCCGCAGCCCGATCCAGCAGAAGCGCCTTGTGCAACTGGTTGCCATCGCTGCGCTGGGCATCGCGCCGCACGATCACCTTGCCCTGAAAGACACCGCGCCCGCCTGCGTCCACCACCCCCTTGAAGCGCTGATCGGACGTGGTATCCGGGACCGCGTGATCAACGACCAGCGTGGTGTCGAGGTGCTGTGCATCGCCCGCGCCGTAGGCACCATGCAAGCGCGCCGAGGCCCGGGCGCCCCCCAGACGGACATGGCCCTCGTTGCGCACCAGCCGGCCGGCCAGCGTCAGCGTGAAGGCCTCGTAGGCCGCGCCCGCCGCCGCGTCCACCGCCGTCAGGTCCAGATCCACAGCACGCGGCCCACTGCGGACAAGGCGCGCATGGCGCAGCCGCGCCCCCGCCCCCAGACGAATCTCCGTCAGGGCGTTGCACAGGGTTTCGTTGGCGCCCTCGGCCGTGACCCGGCTTTCGATCACTGTCGCCGACGCGCCTTCGCCCATGACGATCAGGTGGCGCGGATGCATGTGCCGGGCACCATCGGGCGCGTCGGTGATGGAGATGACATGAAGCGCGGTCTCAATGATGGCGCCGGGCGCGATGCGGAGCACCAGCCCATCCGCCATCAGGGCCGCGTTGAGCGACCCCATCGGCGCCGAGGAAAGGTCCGCGATGCGGCCCATGTGGGGCTCCAGCACAGCCGGGTCCTCGTCCAGCAGACGCGCCAGTCCATCGACGCGCACCCCTTCCGGCAGCCCGGACGGTGGCGTGACAAGGCGCCCGTTCACCAGCGTCACCGTGATGGCGTCGGCCAGATCGAGCGCACCGGCGGCCCCCTCCGGCGGCGTGGGCAGGGTGCCGTCATCCAGCGCAAAGGGCGTTTTCTTCAAGCCGGCGAGTCCGGTGTACTTCCACGCCTCCACCTTCACCGTCGGCAGGCCTCGTTCGCGATAGACCGCCAGTCCGGCCCGGCGCAGGTCGGCCAGCCAGCCGGGATCGGTGCCGCCGAGCAGTGCCGCAGCGGGTTCGGGCAGGAACGGCAGGACGTTCGTTGTCTCGGTCATGATGCCCTCGATCCTCGGCAATCAGGCGGCCTGCGCGCCGGTGAAGGCGGCATAGCCCTTGGCCTCCAGTTCGTGCGCCAGAGAGGCATCCCCGCTGCGCACGATGCGCCCGTCCGCCAGCACGTGCACGACATCGGGAACGATGTAGTCCAGAAGGCGCTGATAGTGGGTGATGACCAACATGCCCCGGTCTGGCGTGCGCATGCGGTTCACACCCTCGGCCACGGTCTTGAGGGCATCGATGTCGAGCCCCGAATCGGTCTCGTCCAGCACGCACAGGCGCGGCTCCAGCATCGCCATCTGAAGCGCCTCGGCGCGCTTTTTCTCGCCGCCGGAAAAGCCGACATTGACCGGACGCTTCATCAGATCGTCAGGCATGCCCAGATCCTTGCCGTGCTTCTTCATCAGCGTCATGAAGTCCAGCGCCTCGATCTCCGCCTCGCCGCGCGCCTTGCGCCGCGCGTTGATGGCGGCCTTGAGAAAGGTCGCGGTGGCCACGCCCGGCAACTCGACGGGATACTGGAAAGCCAGGAAGATACCGGCGCGGGCGCGCTCGTCGGCCTTCATCTCGGCCAAATCCTGGCCATCGAAGCTCATCGAACCGCCGGTGACGGCGTAACCGGGCCGGCCGGCGATGACGTTGGACAGGGTGCTTTTGCCAGCGCCGTTGGGGCCCATGACGGCATGCACCTCACCCGGATTGATGGTCAGGCTGATGCCCTTGAGGATGGCCTTGCCCTCCTCGGCGACGGTGGCGTGAAGGTCCTTGATGTCCAGCAGGGCCATGACGATGCCTGTTCCTTGCTCTGGTGTCTTGCGATGTGAGGGCCGGTGGACGCGACGGGCCTAACCGACGCTGCCTTCCAGGCTGATGCCGACCAGCTTCTGCGCCTCGACGGCAAACTCCATCGGCAGGGTCTGCAACACTTCCTTGCAGAAGCCGTTGACGATCAGGGCGACCGCGTCTTCCTCCGGGATGCCGCGTTGCAGGCAATAGAAAAGCTGGTCGTCGCTGATGCGGCTGGTGGTGGCCTCGTGCTCCACCTGGGCGGAGGGATTGCGGCTTTCGATGTAGGGAACGGTATGCGCCCCGCAGGCATTCCCGATCAGCAGGCTGTCGCACTGGGTATGGTTGCGCGCCCCCTCGGCCCTGGGCATCATGCGCACCAAGCCGCGATAGGTCTGATCGGCGCGCCCGGCCGCAATGCCCTTGGAGATGATGCGCGAGCGGGTGTTCTTGCCGATGTGGATCATCTTGGTGCCGGTGTCGGCCTGCTGGGCGT
>CAYFTQ010000090.1:0-2000 GCA_964346035.1 uncultured Roseospira sp.
GCTCATCGCTTTACTTCCTCTTCTTTTGCTCTCCCTCGCGTGCACGCAGACGCAACGGCGCCGTTGGCCTGCGCGCCGGAATGCGGTTGCACGTTGGCGAATTCGCACTCGAACAGCGCCTTGACACGGGCGATCGCCAGGGCCTCGGCCTCGTCCACGTACTCGCAGCCGCCATAGTAGCGCCGGCCCGGATAGCCTTCGGCGTACTTGTTGGTCAGGACGCTTCCGGTCGCCTCCAGCACCGCGCGCGAGACGATATTCTCGGAGGCGATCAGTTCGATCTGGTCCTGTTGGCGGCCCAGTTCGCGACCCACGGCCGCCGCCACCTCTGGATCGGACTCGGACATGGCGGAGGAGAAGAAGGTTTCGAGATCGGGGGCCTTGGCATCCATCGCGTCAGACATCCTTGCTGGCGAGGTGTTGGTTGGAACCGGACGGCGGAAACAGCGGCCCCGGGCGCCCGGGGGCCGGCTCGTCGTTGCCGACCAGGCTTTAGACGGCTGGCATCGCGCCCATTTTCTCAACCCGCCGGACATGGCGCCCGCCGTCAAAGGGCGTGTCCAGGAAGGTGTCGATGCAGTCCAACGCCACCTGTGGCCCGGTTGTGCGGCCGCCCAGGGCGAGGACGTTGGCGTCGTTGTGCTCGCGGCACAGGCGCGCCCCGGTGACGTCCGACACCAGGGCGGCGCGAAGGAACGGGTAGCGGTTGGCGGCGATCGAAATGCCGATCCCGGTGCCGCACATCAGGATGGCCCGGGCGGCCTTGCCGGCGGCGATGGCCTCGGCCACGCGGGCAGCGAAGTCGGGATAGTCCACGGACTCGGGGCCGTTCGTCCCCAGGTCCAGGACATCCAGGCCCCGCGCTGCAATGTGCTGGCGCGCCATGGCGCGCAGTTCCAGGGCGCCATGGTCGGACGCCAACGCAATGGTTTCTGTCACGGCCTGCCGCGCTCCCGCCTGTGGTGCCTGGGTCCCGCGCTTGCCAAGCGACCTGTGACCAGCGGTCGCCGGGCGACCGGGCCGCCGCCACCGCGCCGAACCGACGTGGCCCGCCCCGGACCCTGATCCCTTAGCTACCACATCTCGGGGCGAAACACCAACCGGCACCATATGGCAAGCAGGGCAAGGCGCGCCGGCGTTCGACCCGCCCAAGTCCGCCGGGATGAACGGACGCCGGTCAGATCGTCTCGCTCAAGGCGCGATAGGAACCCCGATAGTACACCAAAGGGTCGGCCCCGGCCCCGGGACGCGCCGCCACGACTCGCCCGACCAGGACGTCGTGATCACCTCCGGGCAGCACGTCGTGTGTTTCGCACTCCACCCAGGCCACGCAGTCCGGCAGCAACGGCGCGCCCGTTTCGCCGGTCAGGTGCGCCACGCCGGCGAAACGGTCCTCCATCTTGGTGGCGAATCGCGTGGACAACGCCGCCTGCTCGCGCGTCAGCATGTTGACCGCGAAAGGACCCCGGCGGAAGTGATCCAGATTCGAAACCCGCTTGTCCAGGCACACCAGAACAAGACGGGGATCCAGCGACAGCGAACAGAACGCGCTGACCGTCAGACCCACCGGCGTGCCCGCGCCATCGCGCGCCGTGACCACCGTCACCCCGGAGGCGAAACAGCTCATCGTCTCGCGGAACACCTTCTGGTCAACGGCCATTGGCACACTCTCGTCTTGAGGGGAAACCGGCATCGCGCCCGGAACGGGGCCCTCTTGGCCCGTGATCCATCCGCCGGGTCGATGCGTACTGTTTCCGCACCACGGCCCGGCGCCGAGAGGACGCCGGAACCGTGCGCGGCCGACTCTGAGACTGGATGGGGGGTCTTAGCGCATCCCGGCCACAGCGCCAATGTTTGATTTCTTTTGGCACCTGGGGGATGTTCAGGTATGTGGGCTGCTGCATCGGTTCCTTCGGGACCGACGAATGCGCCCCATGTGCAGTCGCCGACCGACCGAAACCGACCGACCGAAACCGACCGACCGAAACCGACCAACCGAA
>CAYFTQ010000090.1:2100-9089 GCA_964346035.1 uncultured Roseospira sp.
CCGACCGACCGAAACCGACCGACCGAAACCGACCGACCGAAACCGACCAACCGAACAGGCCCCGACGAGGATTTTGCCGCGCAATGCTGGTTATCATCGGAACCATCGTGGTGACCGTCAGTGTGCTCGGCGGTTACGCCCTGGCGGGGGGGCATCTTTATGTTCTTTGGCAGCCGTTCGAGTTCCTGATCATTTTCGGCGCCGCTTTCGGGGCCTACGTGACCGGCAACCCGAAGACGCTGCTTTCGAACACCTTCAAGGCCATCGGCCCTATGCTGAAGGGGCCGAAGTACAAGAAGCCGGACTATCTGGAGCTTTTGTCGCTTCTGTACTCCCTTTTCAGGCTCGCCAAGACAAAGGGCGACCTGGCACTGGAAAGTCACGTTGAAAAACCGGACGAAAGTCCACTATTTCAAAAATTTTCCGGCTTTTCCTCCAACCACCACAATCTTAATTTTCTCTGCGACTATCTTCGCTTGCTGACTCTCGGCACGAGTAACGCGCACGAAGTCGAAACCATCATCGACGGCGAAATAGAGGCTCACCACAAGGAACACCATGCCGTCGCCGAGGCCGTCAACAATATGGCCGACGCCATGCCGGCGCTGGGCATCGTCGCCGCCGTTTTGGGCGTGATCCACACCATGGGCTCGATCACCGAGCCGCCGGAGGTGCTGGGCCACCTGATCGGCGCCGCCCTGGTGGGCACCTTCTCGGGCGTGCTGTTTTCCTATGGCTTTTTCGCGCCGTTCAGCCGCGCCATCGGGGCGGCCTATGACGGCGACACGGAATACCTGAACTGCATCAAGGCGGCATTGCTGGCCCACATGCAGGGGTATGCCCCTCAGGTCTCGATCGAGTTCGCCCGCAAGATCCTGTCGCCGTCGGTGCAGCCGACCTTCCAGGAGGTCGAGGAAGCGGTGACCAACGCCACCGATTGATCCCTGGCCCGGCGGCCCCGGGCAAGGGCGGCGCCAGTCGGGCCGCTTCATGGTTTGTTTAGGGTCCGCGGCCAGGATCGGCCGTTGGCGGCTGCGGCGTCCGCATTGATCGATTCCGGAACGAGTCCATGGCCGAAGAAAAGAGCATCATCATCAAGCGGGTGAAGAAAGGCGGACACGCCCACCACGGTGGCGCGTGGAAGGTGGCCTATGCCGACTTCGTGACCGCCATGATGGCCTTCTTCCTGCTGCTGTGGCTGCTCAATTCGGTGACCGAGGAGCAACTCGAAGGCATCTCGAACTATTTCGCGCCGACGGCCGTCTCCACCAGCCCCAGCGGCGCCGGCGGCCTTCTGGGTGGCCAGACCGTCGGCGAGGGCTCCAACCAGTCCTCCAGCAGCGCGGATTCAACGGTCGCCACCCTGCCCCCGCCCACCGTCGGCATGGGAGGCTCTGATTTCACGGACCCGGCCGAGGGCTTCACCCTGGAGGAAACCCAACCCGACCTGCCCGCCGGAGAGAACGACAACCTGGGTGACGGCGAAGGGCCCAGCGATGACAACGCCGGTGCCGGCAGCGAGGCCGAGCAGGCCCAGACCGAAAGCTTCGAAGCCGCCTCGCAGGCCCTGCGCCAGGCCATACAGGCGGTGCCGGAGTTGGATGAGCTTCAGGACAGCCTGTCGATCGAGGAAACCCGCGACGGCCTGAAAATCCAGCTTGTGGACCAGGACCGCCTTCCCATGTTCCCGGGCGGCTCGTCCGCCATGTACGAACATACCCGGCTGCTGTTGCGGGTGGTGGCCGAGGCCGTGGCCGATCTGCCCAATACCTTGCGCATCACCGGCCACACCGACGACGGGCCGTTCGTGGACCCGACCGGCTACAGCAACTGGGAGCTGTCGGCGGATCGCGCCCTGGCCAGCCGGCGCGTGCTTTTGTCCGCCGGCATCGCGCCGGACCGAATCGAGGCCGTGGTGGGCAAGGCCGGAACCGAGCCGATGGTCGCGGGCCAACCGGAAAACCCGCGCAACCGCCGCATCGAGATCACCCTGATGCGGGATGCGGCCTTGTACGAGGCAGCCCGGGAGGAACGCGTTCCCACGCTGCCCAGCATCATCGACGCCCGGCCCGATACCGACCTCTAGCCGCCTGTTGGATCTTTGCTCTCTGAGTGCATTAAGTGATTAACATAGCTCAGGATCGCTGTCCTTCCGGATGATTCGATCCTGACTGAAACCAGGGGGCCGGCTTGTGGACCCGACAGACTGCCGGCGCGGCACCGTCGTCAAGGTCTTCACCCTTGACGGCCTGCGACGCCGAACAAAGGTCTGAATCCGGTGCCCTGCCCCACGCCAACGAAGGACTGGCGAAGCAGCGGCGGCGCGCCCTATCATGCGATCGGCCGGTGGCGACGCGGCGCCGTGCCGACCCCATCCCGGTGGAGTGTCATGGATCAGACACCGCTCAAGAAGCCGCAGTTCTTTTTCACCACCGCGCCCATGCCGTGCCCGTATCTGGACGGCCGCATGGAACGCAAGGTGGTGACAGACCTGTCCGGCAGCGGGGCCGATGCCACGCACGACGCGCTGTCGCGCGCCGGGTTCCGGCGCAGCCACACCATCGCCTATGCTCCGGCCTGCCCCGGCTGTGCCGCCTGTGTTCCGGTGCGCATCGCGGTCACCGACTTCGTCCTCCGCGGCACCTTGCGGCGCATCTGGAAAACCAACACCGACCTGAGCATCGGATTGCGCCCCACGACCGCGACGGCCGAGCAATACCAGGTTTTCGCGCGCTATCAGCAGGCCCGCCACGGCGATAGCGACATGGCCATGATGGGGTTCTTCGACTACCGCTCGATGGTCGAGGACAGCCCCATCGACACCTGCATCGCCGAGGTCCGTGACGCCAGCGAAGCGCTTCTGGGCGCCTGCCTGTTGGACCGCATGGCCGATGGCCTGTCGGCGGTCTATTCGTTCTTTGACCCGTCGGTGCCGACGAAGAGAAGCCTGGGCACCCACATGGTGCTCTGGCTGGTGGATCAGGCCAGGCGCGAGGGCCGGGACTATGTCTACCTGGGCTACTGGATCGCCGAGTCGCGCAAGATGGCCTACAAGACCCGCTTCCGCCCGCTGGAAGCCTTCGGTCCCGACGGCTGGAGCCGGATGGACGACAGCGACGGACCGGCCGGATAGGCGAAACCGGGCCGCCCCTGTCCCGATCGCGCGGCACAGGGGCGGCAACGGTCATCCACGCAGGTGGGACGCGAAAAAGTCCATGGTGCGCGACCAGGCCAGTTGGGCGTCCTGCTGGTCGTAACGCGATCCAGAGGGATTGGCGAAGGCGTGGTCGGCCTCGTACCAGTATACGGTCAGGCGGTCAGACAGGCCGGCCTCGTCCATCGCGGCCTTGAAGCCGGCCACCATATCCTTGTCGATGAAGCCGTCCCGGGTGGCGAAATGGCCCAACACCGGCCCTTCGAGCATGCGCAGGCGGGCCGGGTCCTGGTCCAGGCGGCCATAGTAGATGACCGTTGCGTCCACCGGCGCGACGATGGAGGCGTTCAGCGACCAGCCCCCGCCGAAGCACCAGCCCACGGTTCCGACCGTGCCGCTCCCGTGCTCGTGCGCGCGCAGCCACTCCACCCAGGCGCCGCTGGTTTCCAGCGCCTGCCCCTGATTGACGGCCTGCATCTGGGCGCGCGCGGCCTCCGGCGTGGTGGCGACCTGGCCGTCCATCAGATCAATTGCCAGCGCGATATAACCCGCCCTGGCGTATTCCCGCGCCGTGGCCTTGATCTGATCGTTGAGCCCCCACCATTCGTGGATCAGCATGACGGTTGGCGCTGGCAGAGTGTCCGGCAACGCCAGCGATGCCGAAACGGTCCGCCCGGACGGCAGGTCCAGGGTCACGGTCTCGGTCTGCCGGGCGGCGGCGCGCGCCAGCACCGGGTCGGCCAGGACGGCCGCGAACGAGGCCCCGGCCAAACCCTTGATCACGGCGCGGCGGCCCAGGCCGCCTTCAACCTGAGTGTCGTCGTACATTCGCGCTCTCCCTGAACCCTGGTGTCTTCTGGCGGGCCGGAATCGGACAGAGCCGGCGAAGGATCAAATGGCGTTGCGCGTGGTCCCCTTCAAGCGGACGCGGCCCGCCATGCCATGCCCCCGTGCGGCCACCCCGTGCCCGGGCCGTGTCCCGCGCCAAAGCCGAACCGCCCCACGATTCCGGTTTGGCGCGATGCGCTCTCGGTCCAGACTGGGCCGGCCGGAATCGTCCGCCCCGGGGAAGCGCCCATGCCCAGCCGCCGCGCATTGCTGACAGGCCCCCTGGCCAGCATCCTGGCCGGCACCCGGCCGCCCTGCCCAACGCTCGGCCCAACGCTCTGGCCAGCCCTGGCCGCCGACCGCGCCGAGGCCGCGCCCGCCCCGGGTCTGGCCTTCACCGGGCGCGCCCGGGTCCGGGCCCTCGACCCCGGCGGCACCGTGGCCCTGTCCAACGGCGAGCGGGTCCGCCTGCTGGCGATCGACCTGCCGCAGGCGGCCGCCCTTCCGGAACGACCGGACGCGGCCGAACGCCAACGCCTGGCGCGCCTTTCCGCGCGCGTGCTGGACTGGCTTGAAGAGGCCCTCGGCGGCCAGACCGTGGCGCTGTGGACGACGCCGGTGGCGCGCGACCGCCATGGCCGCCTCCTGGCCCACCTGACCCTGACCGGCCTGCCCGGGACTCCCTGGCTCCAGGCGGCGCTGGTGGCGGCGGGCCTGGCCCGGGTGGCGACCATGCCGGGGGCCGCTGCCGGGGCCTCGCGATTGCTGAGCCTGGAGGCCGACGCCCGGGCCGCCGGGCGCGGACTGTGGCCGGACCCTCTCTACCGGGTCCGCGCGCCCGCCGAGACCTGGCCCTGGCTTGGCACCTTTCAGATCGTGCGGGGCATCGTTGTGGACACCGACAAGGTTGGGTCCCGTGTCTACCTGAACTTCGGTCACGACTGGCGGCGCGACTTCACCGTCATGGCCGAACGCCCGCGCGACAATGGCCTGGACGTGGCCACGCTGCTTGATCTGCGCCATCAGATGATCCAGGCGCGCGGCTGGCTGTTCGCCATGAACGGGCCTATGATCGCGCTGGACCACGCGGCCGCCCTGGAAACCCGGGTTCGGATGTCACGCTGACCCGGCTGGCGGCCAATCCAGCACCAGCGTCATGCCGCCGTCGTCATCCGACCACAGAGCCAAAGGCCGGCCGGTCACCGCCCGGGTCAGGGCATCGGCCAGCAACACGGCGGCGGCATCCGGCGCCACGCGCAGCGCCTCGGCCAGACCGCGCGACATCGTGCCGTCCGCCTCGTCCGCCCTGCCCGAACGCTCCCGATCCATCAGAAGAGCACGGGCCTCGTCCGTCAGGTCCGGGCCATCATCGCTGATGGTCAGGCGCACGCCGCCGCCCGCCGTCGCCGGCGCCGAGCGCACGGTGACCGCGACCGACACGGGCGCACCGCCCTCGGACCCCGGCTCCGCCTCGACGCGCAGGGCCGCAGCCTCGATCCCATAGAACACCACGGCGCCAACAAGCGAGGCATCGGCGCCGAGCGGGACGTCCTCCGGACACGACACACTCAGGTTCACGCCACGCGCGGCCAGGCGCGGCCCAAGCGCGGTGGCGAGGGCCACCAGCAGCGGCCTCAGCGTTACCGGCTCATTTTCACTGGGCAGCGCCGCCACCGCCCCCAGCAGCGGCGCCAGAGCGGTCAGCGCCTCGGTCCCTTCCGTCACGCCGTCGCGCAACCGTTCGGCCTTGTCCTCCAGGTTCGCCCGCCGGCCGTCCAGGCGCGCCGGCGTGACACCGCCACCCGCCTCCGCCGCAAGATCGGCCAGCCAACGCGCTGCGCCCCGGACTCCATCAAGGTCGCGGCGAACCCGCGCCTGACCCGTGACCAGCGCGGGCAGCGCGGCGGCGGCGGCCCGGCCCCCGGCGGCCTCGGTCGCCGCACCCAGCAGCGCGGTCAGCAGCGTGTCCGCGTCGCGCCGCGACACCGCCGCCCGGGCCTCCAGGGCGGCGGTTCGGTCCAGGCCGTCGCGCGCCAGCGTCAGGGCACCGTCCAGCGCACCCCAGGCGCGCCCCCCCGCCAGCCCTCCAGATGCGGGTCCGGCGGGCGTGATCGCACGCGCCCGCGCCGCCAGCCGGCCGAGCGGGACGGCATGGCCCGCCAGCCCCAGCATGAGCCCCCAGACCCAGAGAGCCCCGGCCGCCGCCAACACCGCAAGCAGCGCCGCCGTCAGCCTCGCCTCCATCCCGGCCAGCGCCTCGGCACCGGACCACAGCGGCGCCGCGACCCGGCCCGTCAGGGCATCGGCGACACCGGACAATGCGTCATCGGCGGCGTGCCACAACCGCGCCGTCCGGGCCCGGTCCGCGCGCTCAGCGACGCGCAGGCGCGGAACCTCCAGGGCGGCCTCGATCGCCGCCAGCGCCGCCCATGCCGACCCACCGCCGCCCGACCGTGTCACCCCCAGGGGCAGGCCGGGGGCCGCCACGGCACGAGCCGCCAGCCGGCGCGCGCGCGCCTCCAGGAAAGCCAGAGCGGGCGGATCGGCGTGGCGCGCCTGCCGCAGCACCGTGACCAGAGACCGCATCAGACGCGCCCGAGGCGTAGCGGCGGAGGCGCCGCGATCCTCGGCGGCGAGGGCGTCCAGACGCGCGATCCGTTCGGCGATCTGGGCCGCGTGGGGACGCTGGCGGGCGCGCCGATCGGCCAGCGCCACCAGGGAGCCCGCCGCCGCCGTCAGCGCCGCACCCTCGTCCGCCGTCAGGGACGCCCGCAAGCCCGCATCCCCGGCCACCAGGCGGAGGCGGGCGAGCGCCTGGCGGCGCGCCTGCGTCCCGACCTCCCCGGCCGGCGCGTGGCGGATCTGGCGGGCAAGGCCCCGCAGACCCTCCACCACCCGGGCCACCTCGGCGGTCCGCGCCATGGCCTCGGCCCGTTCCGGCAACGCCGCCACGCCCGCCCGGTGCTCGGCCAGGCGCGGCCCCACCAGCACAACCGCGCCCGCGATC
>CAYFTQ010000091.1:0-9065 GCA_964346035.1 uncultured Roseospira sp.
GGTAATCTCGCCAACGCGGAACCGATCGCGCGTGGCCTCCAACTGACGCGAGAGCACGTCCTCATTGTTGCGATTCAAGTCCACAACGGCAGCGTCGCGCACAACGTTCAGATAGGCCGTGGCGGCATCCAGAAGAATCTGTTGTTCGCTGGACAGCAGGTTGGCGCGCCCCGCGTACACGCTCTGTTCGGCTGCATCCACCTGAGCACGGGTGCGGAAGCCGCGGAAGAGGGGCTGCGTGACGCTGATCCCGACAGAGGCCGGGGTGGTGGTGACAGGGTCGGCCGAGACGCCGCCCATGTCCTGCTGAAAGCGTTGCCAGCCGGCCTGGCCAGTAACGGTCACCGTGGGGCGCCAGCCACCCTTGGCCTGGGAAACGCCCTGGTCCGTGGCGCGCAACTCGGCGCGACGCGCCTGCAGATCGGGGTTGTTCATGTAGGCCGCCGCCAGGGCGTCCCGCAGGCTTTGCGCCCGGGCTTCCGAGGTGCCCCACGGACCCGGCAGGGGGGCCAGGGCCGTCCACGCCACCAGAGCGCAGGCCGTTGCCGTGGAAAGGAATGTTCTGGTCGTGCGCATCCTGGTCGTCCGCATCATCGCCATCCGTCAAGGCCCGTGCAAGAGGTCGCCCGCTACGATTGCCGCGCGGCCGGTTCCGCCCCTGGGCCAGAGAGGCACCTTGTAACCGGAGGCACCTTGTAACCGGAGGCACCTTGTGGCCGGAGGCACCTTATAACCGGCGGGGGGCGGCACAGGCAATCCGCTCGCCGTCGCATGCCATATCCGCCAACAGACCCGAACAAGGCACAAAGCCGGCGTGTCCACCCTGCATGGAGGTCGGTCGCCGGCCGTGAAACGCATACCCGGCCCCCGCTTGCACGCAGACCTTAACACGACGGCGAAAGCGGTGGAACCATGCCGTGGCCGCTGAACGGGTCGATCGGATGAACCCGCCCGAGGGCGCTCTTGTGCCGCCGAAAGCGGGCCCCCGGCACGGTCACGCCGTCAAGGTGCGGCCCCTGCCGGATCGGCCGCGTCGTTGCGTCCATGCAGGTCACTTGTTTGCCCCGGACGAAGGGCGAACGCCGCCTCCTTTTCCGGTATCCATGCAGTGTCGGCCGCGCGGGCCTGCGGGCCGGACACGTCCGCGCGGCAAAGGCTAGAACACGAAGGTCTCCGCCGGCGCGAATCCGGGCAGCGGCGGCGTGGCGGCGTCGAACAGCACCCGCCTGCCGAAGGCGTCTCCGTGGCGCTCGACGACCGTGATCTTGCTGTTCCAGCGCCCGTCTCCGACAACGGCCACCAGCCGGCCGCCGTCTGCGAGCTGGCAGCGCAGGCTGTCCGGCACGGAGGCCACGGCGCCCCCCAGCAGGATGACGTCATAGGGCGCCTGTCCGGGATAGCCGTCCGCCAGGGCGCCGCCCACCACGACCGCGTTGTCCAGCGCCAGGTCGGTCAGCGTGCGGGTGGCGCGCTGAATCATGTCGCGGTCCGCTTCCAGGGCCACCACGGTGCTGGCGATGTGGGCCAACACAGCAGCCGAATAGCCGGTGGCGCAGCCGACATCCAGGACCACGTCCGACGTGCGCACCGCGACACCCTGGATCATGCGGGCCAGGACCAGGGGCTCGATGAGGAAGCGGCCATTGTCCAGCGGCAGGTCCTCGTCCACGAAAGCGATCCCGCGCATTGGCTTGGGCACGAATAGTTCGCGCGGGACGGCCTCCATTGCCGCCAGCACGGCCGGGTCCGTCACCCGGTTGGCGCGAACCTGGTTCTCGACCATGTTCAAGCGGGCCTGTTCAAAGTTCATGTGCCCCTCGCGGCGACCAGTATCGGGTGGTGTCGGTGCACGGGATCGACCCCGGGCACCGTACCATGGACGCGGTTATACTCACTGGATGCGCTGGAAACAATACGATCCGCGTCGCAGTCGGGGCCGCGCGTGGCGCCGGCGCGTCCCGGCGCTGCGGGGCCGGGGTCATGACGACCTTGCGGGCGCGATGCCGGACGGCAGGCTTGATGTGGCGCTTGACCCAACTGATCCCTTTGACTATAAAGCCGGCCTTCCGCCGCTGGTGGCGTCCCGACGGGGTGCCGCGCGGAGGGCCTCGGGGCCGGGTGGCAGAGTGGTCATGCAGGGGACTGCAAATCCCCGTACGTCGGTTCGATTCCGGCCCCGGCCTCCAGCACGCGACCGTTATCCCCGACGGGACCCCGGGGGCGAATGATGGTTGATCCGGCGTAGCTCAACGGTAGAGCATGCGGCTGTTAACCGCAGGGTTGTAGGTTCGAATCCTACCGCCGGAGCCATCCTCTCACGACCTCTATTGTTCGACCAGTGACCCGACGGACACGCCCCGTCCCGTGCGCCACAGGCAGACCCGTCGTTGCGGGTGCGCGTCATGGGCCTCGGTCCGGCGCCGGCGGTGGCGCGGCAAGGGGCACCGCGCACCCCACCTCATCGGGTCCCCGGACGCAGGGGGGATAGGCCTTTCGCCACCAGGCGGAACGATGTGACGAAGGGCCGCGCCAACGGTGATTCGGCTGGCGACCCCATCTCCTGGCCGGCCAGGGGCAGGTGGCGTCCTCTCCCTCTTTGCTTCCGGGCGGTGGGAGGGTAAGGTCGCGCCCGCGACCGCGAAACCGCCGCCTGCATTCGGATCCCAGCCGCCATGCGCGTCCTGTTTGTCACCTCGGAAGCCTATCCCCTCGTCAAGACCGGCGGCCTGGCCGATGTCGCCGGGGCTCTGCCGGGCGCGCTGGCGCGCTGTGGGGTGGATGCGCGCCTGCTCATGCCAGCCTATGGCGGGGTTCTGGAGCGGGTGGAGACCACGGGGCCGGCGCGCTCCATGGGCGAGGTGCTGCCCAACATCCGCGCGCGTCTTGTGCCGGCGCGAGAGCAGCGTTGCGATGTCCCCTTGCTGCTGGTGGATTGCCCGGCTCTGTTCGAGCGTCCGGGCGGGCCATACATGGATGAGCACGGCCAGGACTGGCCGGACAACTTCCTGCGCTTTGCCCTGCTGGGCCGGGTCGGCGCCATGGTGGCGACGCAGGATTGCGTTCCGGAGTGGCGGCCCGATATCGTGCATGCCAGCGACTGGCAGGCCGGCTTGACAGCGGCTTACCTGAAGCTCTGGGGAGCGACCCGGCCGCGCAGTGTCTTCACGGTCCACAACCTGCACTATCAGGGCATTTTCGGGCGGGAGATCCTGCCCATGATCGGTCTGCCGGACTGGATGTATGCGGTCGAGGGGCTGGAGTTCTACGGCCATGTGTCGTTCCTGAAAGCGGGCCTGTACTACAGTGATGTCCTGACCACGGTCAGCCCGACCTATGCGCGCGAGATTCAGACCCGCATGGGCGGCGAGGGCCTGCATGGCCTGCTGGCCAGCCGGTCGGCCCGGCTTGAAGGGTTGCTCAATGGTGTCGATCAGGGTGACTGGGATCCGGCCGGCGATCCGCATACCGCCGCCCCCTTCAGCCGCGACGACCTGAGCGGCAAGGCCCTGTGCAAGGCCGCCCTGCAACGCGAAATGGGCCTGATGGAGCAGGCAGAGGCGCCCCTTTTCGGCGTGGTCAGCCGCTTCGTTGAACAAAAGGGGATCGACCTGGCCCTGTCGGTCATCTCGACCATCGTCGATGCCGGGGGGCAGGTCGTGATTCTGGGATCGGGCGACCCGGGCCTGGAATGGCACGTGCGCGGAGCCGCAGGCGCGCTGCCAGGCCAGGTTGGCGCGCACATCGGCTATGACGAGGGCCTGAGCCATCGCATCCAGGCCGGATGCGACGCCCTGCTGGTGCCATCCCGGTTCGAGCCCTGCGGCCTGACCCAGCTTTATGCCATGCGCTACGGCACGGTGCCCGTGGTGCGACGCACCGGCGGACTGGCGGATACCGTGATCGACGTGGCGGACGGACCGACAGGCACCGGCATCGTCTTCGAAAACCCCGACTCGGGCGATCTGATCGCCGCCGTGCGCCGCCTTATCGAGCTTTATCGCCAGCCAGAGGCCTGGCGTGCCGTGATGCGGAACGGCATGGCCCAGGACTACAGTTGGGATCGCGTGGCGCGCGACTATATTGCACTGTACGACAAAGTTCTCCGCGAAGCCTGATCCATCTCCCGACCCGACGCGCGGTGGGGCCAACCTGACGGACGAATGCCATGCGAGACCTGGATACGCTGGTGACGGAATCGCTGGACAGCGCTTTCAACATCGACCTGAACGATGTCGAAAGCATCCGGCGGGGCCTGATTTCCTATCTGGTGCGCGTGGTCGGGCATGACCCGCAAACCGCCGAGACGCGCCAGTGGTTCCTGGCCCTGGCCCATATGATCAAGGGCCTGCTGTCCGAACGAGGCATGAAAACCAGTCGCGCCCAGTACGGGCAGGACACGCGCAGGGTCTATTATCTTTCCATGGAGTTCCTGACCGGCCGCCGCCTCATGAAGCATCTTCTGGACTTTGGTCTGGAGGCGAACGTGCGCACGGCGCTGGAAGGTCTGGGCCAGGATCTGGACACCGTCGCCGCCGAGGAGCCCGACCCGGCTCTGGGCAACGGTGGCCTGGGTCGACTGGCGGCGTGTTATCTGGATTCCATGGCCACGCATCGCTATCCCGGCCACGGCTACGGTATCCGCTACGAGTTCGGCATGTTCTCGCAGACCATCGAGGATGGCCAGCAGGTCGAACACCCGGACAACTGGCTGAGACGCGGCAATCCGTGGGAGTTCCTGCGCCACACCGTCAGCTATCCGGTGCGCTTCCATGGCCGCATCGTCTGTTTCAAGGACGACAAGGGGCGCGAGCGGTGCGAGTGGGTCGATACCCAGAACATCAACGCGGTGGCCTCGGATCTCAAGGTGACCGGCTATGAAAGCGCGATGATCTCCAACCTGCGTCTGTGGACGGCGCGGGCGACGAATGACTTCGATTTGGCGGACTTCAACGAAGGTAATTATATCGAGTCCGTGAAGGACAAGACGACTTCAGAGACCCTGTCGAAGGTTCTTTATCCTATGGATACGACCGTCCTTGGGCAGGAACTGAGGTTGAAGCAGGAGTACTTTTTTGTTTCAGCGTCTCTCCAGGACATACTGGCCCGGTTCCTGAGGGTCCACGAAGACCTTTCGATACTGCATGAAAAGGTCGCCATCCAGCTCAACGATACCCACCCGGCTCTGGCGGTTCCGGAACTGATGCGGCTGCTGGTGGATGTTCATGACATGACCTGGGATGAGGCCTGGTCCATTACCCGCCAGACTTTCTGCTACACCAACCACACCCTGTTGCCGGAGGCGCTGGAGACCTGGCCAATCGGCATGCTTGAGCATGTCTTGCCGCGCCACCTTGAGATTATATACCTCATCAATCACGGTCACCTTGAGCAGGTGCGGTTCCGGTTCCCGGGGGAAGTGAACGTGTTGCGCCGCATGTCGCTGGTGGACGAGGACACCCAGCGCATCCGCATGGCCCATCTGGCCATCGTCGGCAGCAATCGGGTCAACGGCGTGGCCGCCCTGCACACCCGGCTCCTGCGCGAACAGGTGTTTCCGGAATTCGATGAGATGTATCCGGGCAAGTTCGTCAACGTCACCAACGGCGTTACCCAGCGGCGTTGGCTGTTGCAATGCAACCCGGCGCTGTCGTCGCTGATCACCGAGGCGATCGGGTCCGCCTGGACCAAGGAGCTGGACGCGCTTTCGGCGTTGGAGCCCCTGGCCGAGGACGCCGCCTTCCGAGAGCGATTCAATGCCATCAAGATCGCCAACAAGGCGCGGCTGGCCGCGCACCTGCATCGCGAAACCGCGATCGCGGTCGATCCCGCCAGCCTGTTCGACGTGCAGGTCAAGCGCATTCATGAATACAAGCGCCAGCTTCTCAACGTGCTGCACGTCATTCACCGCTACGTGCAGGTCCGCGAGGGCACGGTGGACGATCCGACACCGCGCACGGTCATCATTGGGGGCAAGGCCGCGCCGGGCTACCATCTGGCCAAGCTGATCATCCGGCTGATCAATGACGTCGCGTTGACGGTCAACAATGATCCGGCGGTGTCCGACAGACTTCGGGTGGTGTTCCTGCCGAACTACAATGTATCGAGCGCCGAGATCACTATTCCGGGCGCCAACCTGTCGGAACAGATCTCGACGGCCGGGACCGAGGCCTCGGGCACCGGCAACATGAAGTTCGCGCTCAACGGCGCGCTCACCATCGGCACGCTGGACGGTGCCAACATCGAGATCAGGGACGAGGTCGGCGACGACAACATTTTCATCTTCGGCCTGACGGCCGACGAGGTTGCCGAGACCAAACGGCGCGGCTACAACCCCTGGAAGGTCATGGAGCATGACGCCGACCTCAAGCGCGTCATCGATATGGTCACCTCGGGCTTCTTCTGCCCCCAGCAGCCAGGCCGCTATACGGCCTTGCGTGAGGCCCTGTTCGACCATGGCGACCGCTATATGGTCCTGGCCGATTTCCGCGCCTACGTGGAGGCCCAGGCCCGCGTCGATGCGTTGTTCTCCGACGCCGATGCCTGGGCGCGCATGGCCATCCTGAACGTGGCGCGCATGGGGACGTTCTCGTCGGACCGCTCCATCCACACCTATGCCCGCGAAATCTGGCATGCCAGGCAGATGGATATCTAGTGCAGCAACGTTCCAAACTCAGGCCGATGCCTTCGTTCGGGGCGATGCACTAGGACTCGCCGCACGACTGATTCCTTTTATTGTGGTGCTTTCGTTCCGTACCAATAAGGCGGGCTGCGCTTCCTGTCCGGGTCAAGGCACCGGGGCAAGCGCCGCGCGGACTACATCACCCCGGTGATGATGAGGCGCGCGCCGGAGACGAACAGCGCGGCCGTGACAAGGCGGCGAAAGGTGGTTTCGGCGACGCGCAGGCGCAGCCAGCGCCCCAGCGGATAGCCCGCCAGCAGCAGCGGCGCCATGGGCAGGGACGCCAGGACCAGCGGCAGCGTGAGGATCTGGGTGGCGCCGAAGGCGATCAGCATCATCACGTTGGTGATGGTCCACAGCGTGCCGATGGCGGCGACATAGGTTGCCCGGTCCAGACGCAGCGCCGTCATGTACATCAGGGTTGGCGGGCCGAAAATGGTGGTGGTGCCGGCCAGCAGCCCTGTGATGGCGCCCAGCGCGAGGCCGGCGGCGCGCTCCCGCCGGGGCGCCAGCGACAGCCGGGGCAGCCGCCCCGAGACCAGGGTAAAGCTGATGACCACCGCGCCCAGCAGGACCAGGATGGCCTGGGTCGGCACCCGCGTCAGCAGCACCGCCCCCAGCACCATGAAAAGGGCCTGGCTGGCCAGCAGGGGCCAGAACCGGCCCAGCATCTCGCGCACGCGGCCACCCTCGCGCATCATGGCCAGGTTTCCGGCGAAGGCGGGCAGCACGCCCAGCGCGATGGCCTCCCTGACCGGCAGCACCAGGCTCAGCAGCGAGATAATCACCAACGGAACGCCGAACCCGATGGCACCCTTGACGATGCCGGCGCTCAGGGCTGCGAGCACGATCACCGCCCATTGCCAGGCTTCATAGGCAGGCAGCAGGCCGGCCCAACCTGTCATGGGGCCACCGCCGGCGGGGCCGCCCGGGCTTCCGCGCGGCGGGCGCGCCAGATCATGACCGTACCGGCCAGCGCGAACAGGCCGATGGCCGGGAAGGTCACGGCATAGCCGCCCAGCCACGGCACCAGGGCCGAGAACAGCGCCGGCCCCACGGCCACGCCGCCGAAGGTGAAGAAAAGGGCGCCTCCGGTGGCGGCGCCGACCTGCCCGGGCGGACACAGCCGCGCCACCTCGGCCAGGAAGACGCCGTTCCAGCCGATCGCCGAGACGCCGAACACCACCAGCACGGCAATGACGGCACCGGTCGGCCAGGCCGGCGTCAGCAGGCCGGTGGCCGCAGCGCAGCCCATCGAGATCACGCCAATAAGGCCGAGCGTGCGCAGGCCGCCGCCCATGGCATCGGCGACCCAGCCCCACAGCACGCGGCCCAGCGCGCCCGCCACCTGCACGGCGGACGCCAGCACGCCGGCCAGCACCAGCGATCGGTCCAGGTCCTCCACCAGCAGTGTGACCAGAAAGGTTGTCAGGCAAAGCTGAACGGCGGCGAAGCAGAACGTCATCAGCGCCAGCGCCCTGAGCGCCCCGTGGCGCCACACCAGCCCCAGGCCGCCCAGTGGTCTCCTTCTTGCGCGCGCGCCGGGCAGGCGGTCGTCGTCCCACGCCGGGCGCGCGCCCTGCACCAGCAGCGCCACGGTGAACGCCAGAACGGCCGTGGTCAACAAACCGGCCTGCCAGCCCAGCGTGAGCCCGATGCCGGGCAGCATCAGGCCGGCCAGCACGCCACCCAGCGGAACGCCGGTCTGCTTGAGCGAAAAGATCAGGTTGCGCCGCCCGGGCGGCGTGAAGCGGAACAGCAGATGCGACGAGGCGGGATTGGTCATGCCGTAGCCCCAGCCGATCAGGGGCGATGCCAGCGCCAGCGCCCACAGGCTGCCGGTTGCGCCCAGCGCGCAGCCGCCTCCGGCGAGCACAAGCGCAAGCTGGCTGGTGCGGGCCGCGCCCAGGCGCGAGACCGCGCCACCGGCCACCACGGCGGAGGCAGCACCCGCCAGATAGATCAGACTCATCTGATAGCCGATGGTCTGCGCCGGAACGCTCAGCGCCGCCGTGATCGCCGGCCCCAGCGTCGCCACGCTCAGCGTGGCCAGTGTGACCAGGGCCTGGACCAGGGTGGCGGTCGCCACGATGACCGGCAGGCGGCGGGAAAGCCTGTTGGGGGTCCTTGAGTCGGCTCCGGGAGACGACGGAGAGGCTGGGGGCACGGGCGGGTGTCCGACGGTCGGGGTGAACGGGCTCTCTAGCCCGGATTATTCATGAGAGTCAGCCTGATCTCTGAATACCCCCACAAAACAATGGGTTGGCGGATCTCGGCCAAGAAATTCCGTTTTAGCCGAGTTTCTGAAGCCTCGCCGTTTTCCGCCGGCCTGCTTATCCCCCTGCGTCCGGCTGTCACCGCCGGTGGTGGGGTGAGCGTCCGCGAG
>CAYFTQ010000092.1:0-1149 GCA_964346035.1 uncultured Roseospira sp.
CCGTTCGACGAGACGCTGTACAATCGCATCATGAGCGTCGAGAAGGAAAAGGCCCTGGGCGAGGTGCAGTCCCAGTCCGACCTGTTCGACAAGTTCGGCGACCGCCTTCCCAAGGAAATCACGGCGCAACGAAACCTGCTGATCGCCGAACTGGAGGACGCGCCCGAGGTGTGGGAACTGCCCAAGTCGGCGTAGTCCGGCGCGGGTCTGTCCGGATTGCGACATGGCCGGGACCCCGTCGGGTCTCGCGGCCCGACAGAAGAAAAACCCCCGTCCGGGCGTTGTCTGCCCGGCGGGGGGTGGGGAGGGCGCCGGCCCGGCGCCGCATTGCGCCGCATTGGGGCGCTGTGGCGCACAGGCGCCGCATTGGGGCGCTGTGGTCTGCTGCCGGCGCCCGCGAGGCGGTGTGGGGCTTTATCTCCGGCGCCACGAAGCGGCGCGGGGCATTTCGTCGGAACACGTCAGGCCCGACGAACCGACTGGTATCCGTTGTTGCCGATGGCAACGACCCCATCGCTTGCCGGGTCGGGCGGCCACGGTTCCGACCTGAGGCGTGCCTGACGGACCAGATCCCGCAGCATGGCAAGGCGGTCATTGCGCGCCTGCACGGCGTGTTGGTGGCCGCGTTGCGCCTGCGCCAGAAGAGTGCCGCCCAGCCGCGACAGCCGGGCCATGAGCGCTGAATCCCGCGCTTCTTCGCCCTCCATCAGGCGGGCCAGTTGCAGAACCTCGAAATACAGAGAGTCCGCTTCGGCCCGGGCCGCGTCGACATCGGCGGCACCAGGAATCAAGGCCTCGGCATGACGGTGCATGAAGGCGCGATAGGCTTCCACCTCAAGTGACAGGAACACCATTTCGTCAGTGATCGTTCCGGTCGTGCAGACGCGCCGCGTCAGGGAGTCCATGATGTTGCGCAGACGCCCCACCATGCGTTGGTGGTGCAGGTCAAGCATGGCTGTCAAATGGTGAACCGATGGGCTCATGGGCACGCATGCCCTCCCTTTATCAAGGCGGAGGCGGCCACACGACCGACTCCGGAGCAGCCGGACCTGGTTCTCCTTAGACCTCCGACCGACTCCAACGGATCAACGTATCATGTCCTGCGCCATCGTGGGGCCAATTCCGCATGCATGGCCAGATCCGCCGGCC
>CAYFTQ010000092.1:1249-8965 GCA_964346035.1 uncultured Roseospira sp.
GCCGGCCGCCCACGAGAGTTTCCTTTGGGTGGCCGGGCAGGGGAGCGGGCCGGTGCCGTTCGGCGGAAGAGGCGCATGCTCCCACCGCTGGCATTGGTCTTAGTTGAGGCTGGCCATGCCCGATACCCGCGCCCCGGACGCCGGCCCGACGCCGGTCCCATCCCCGACGGGCGCGGCCTTGGTCCCGGACCGTGTCGCCGAGGTGGGCGCCTTCGCCCCACCGGCCGCAGCGCGCTCTGCGGCTGTGGGCGACGTCCTGGGGCGGGCCTGTATCTGCGATACCGACGCACTGCGCCGGGCCTCGGGGCCAAAACCCTTGCGCGCGCGGTTGTGCCGCAGGAAGCCGGCCACGCGCGGCAGGATCATTTCGCGCCAGCGCCGGCCGTTGAAGATGCCGTAGTGTCCGACCTGCGGGCATACCATGTGCTCGCGCAGCGCCTTGGGCAGATTCGACAGCAGGCCATGGGCGGCCTCTGTCTGGCCCAGGCCGGTGATGTCGTCCTTCTCGCCTTCCACGGTCATCAGGCCGATATCGCGGACGGCCGCCGGTTCGACGCGGCGGTCCCCGATCATCATGCGGCCCTCTGGCAAATGGTGTTCCTTGAACACCATCTCGATGGTTTCCAGGTAGAAACTGGCTGGCATGTCCATGACGGAAAGGTACTCATCATAGAACTTGCGGTGCGCGGCGGCCGAGTCGCCATCGCCCTCGATCAGGTGATTGAAGTAGTCGCGGTGGGCATCCACGTGCCGTTCCGCGTTCATGGCCATGAAGCCGCCGAGTTGCAGGAAGCCCGGATAGACCTGACGGCCCACGCCCATATAGGGCGGCGGCACGGTCTGGATGAAGCGTCGCTTGAACCAGCCCATGTCCTTGCTTTCGGCGAAGTGGTTCACCGCCGTCTTGCCGGTCCGGGTATCGATCGGGCTCCCCATCAGGATCATGGAATGGGGCCGGTTGGGATTGTCCTCCTCGGCCATCAACGAGGCCGCCGCCAGCACGGGAACGCCGGGCTGACAGACCGCGAGAACGGCCGTGTCCGGCCCCAGAAGGTCAAGGAAATCCATCACATATGTGACATACGATTGCATGTCGAACTCGCCATGCCACAGGGCGACGTTGCGCGCATTGCGCCAGTCCGTAATATAGACCTCGTGCTCCGGCAACAGCGCCTGCACGGTACCGCGCATCAGCGTGGCATAGTGACCGGACAGGGCCGCCACCACCAGAACGGCGGGATCGTCACGCTCCGTCCGCACGTCGCGTTCGAAATGAATCAGGTCGCCGAACGGCTTGCTTTCGACAACACGCTCGCGCACATCCACCAGGTGCCCGTCCACGACCGTGTCGGTCAGGCCGAATTCAGGCTTCGGGTACTTGCGGGTCACGCGCTCGAACACATCCGTGCCGGCCGCCACCGTTCGCCCCAGCCCGGTATGAGTGGAGGGCAGCAGCGGGTTGGTGGCCCACATGTTGACGGCCTGCGCCATCAGGCGCACCGGCGTCATCGCATGGTGATTGAACTCGTGGATGTGGTACAGCACCGTTCGGCTCCTTTCTCCCTGCCTCCTGCACCGCCGACGCCGGGTCGGATCGGTTCGTGTGGGCCGGGATGTCTGGCGCGGCTGACGCCTTCGCGTATCGCGGCGACGCCCGCCGCAGGGTCGAGACGGATCTCGCGGTCCCTCCGCGTGAGGGGCGCCTTCGAGCCGCCGGGCCGGCGTCCACCGCGCGATGGATGCGGCCCAACCACCCAACCCGAGTAATTTTCTAACCCAAGGACCCCCTGCGCCGCAACAAAAATTATCGCGCATGCGAACCAGGAACGGAACGAACGCTCCTTCCGATGCAGGAGGCCGCAGTCCGGAGGAACGTCAATTCCGGGAAATCCCTTGTCCACTGACAAAGACAAGGAAGCCATCTGTCAACGGACTAGACCATTGTTCATGCATCACCTTTCCAATCTCAGGCGGATGCCTTCGTGCGGGTCGATGCACGAGTGCGGACAGGGACCGCGCGATCCATGACGACGGCCCCCTTTTCCTGGCCGGCAAGCTGTCCTAGCGTAGCACACGGGAACGCCGGCCGTCGCGGCGAGCGTTCGCAGTTGCTTGTTATAGTGTGTCGGAGACAGGATGGTTCGCTCATTCCTTGCCGCCATCGCGCAGCTCGGTGACCCGCAGGTTCGCCGTTATGTCTGGTGGAGTCTCGGGCTGACCGTGGTCAGCTATATCGCCGTGGTCGCCGCCTTGTGGATCGGCCTGGGGGCCGTCAACGTGGTTCAGCCGGCCTGGCTTGACACCGTGATCGATGTCGCCGGCGGGGTGGCGGTGTTTCTGGTCGCGCTGGTCTTCTTTCCGGCCGTTGTCACCGTTTTCGTCGGCCTGTTCCTGGAGGGCATCGCTGCCGCCGTCGAGGCCCGGCACTATCCCGACCTGGCACCCCCGCGTGCGGTTCCGTTGGGTGAAAGCATCGCCGGCGCGGTTTCGTTCGCGGCCGTTTCCATCGGCCTGAACCTGATCGCGCTGCCGGTCTATATCCTGGTGCCGGCCGCGAATATCGTGCTTTATCTGATGCTGAACGGCTATCTTCTGGGGCGGGAGTATCACGAACTGGTCGCTGCCCGACGCCTGGACCGGCACGCGCTGACGATGGAGCGACACAAACACCGGGCGCGGTTGCTCATCGCCGGCATGGTGATCGCAGGAGTGATGCTGGTGCCGGTGGTGAACCTGTTGGCTCCGGTCATCGCCACAGCCCTGATGGTCCATACGGTGCAGACGTTGCGGGTGCGGCCCCGGTCGGCTTAATGTTCGCCGGGGGCCGGGCGCGCGCCTGTCGTGGCCCTGACGGCGCGGCCCATTTTCAGGGACTTTCCGGCAATCCTCAGCAAGGGGACCAGACAGCATGGCACTTTTCGGCACCACTCCCCCCGGCCGCCAGGCGGGTGGCCACGGAGGTGACGACGACCGCGCCGAGGCGGGCGACGCCAAGGGTGGCTTCAAACCGCAGGAGACCTCTCAGGTGACCTCTCCGAAGTTCCAGCCGGGCATGCCGGTCAAGCCCCAGACCGGGGCCTTTCGACCCGAACCCCCGGCGCCGAAGCGCGCCGACGCGACCCGGTCGGCCCCGCAGGACCCGGAGCCCATGGTGGGCGAGGCGCCCGCTTCCGACCTGGGCGCGAACGTGGTGACCACGCCCACGCGCGGCGGGGACGACGTCAAGAACCTGATCGTGGGCCGGGGCATCCAGCTCAACGGCCAGATCAGCGCCTGTGACCGTCTGGTGGTGGAGGGCACGGTCGAGGCCGACCTGAACGACGCCGAGGCGATCGAGGTGCGCGAGAACGGCCTGTTCAAGGGCACCGCCTCGATCGAGGAGGCGATCATCTCGGGCCGATTCGAAGGCACCCTGATCGCCAAGCGCCGCCTGATCGTGCGCAATGGCGGGCGCATTGACGGGTCCGTGCAATACGCCGCCGTCGTCATCGAGGAAGGCGGCCAGGTGCGCGGCCAGATGGACGTCTACGAGGGCGCCTGAACCCGCCCCTGCCCCCGCCTCTGCTCCCCGGCGCCGTATGCCGGGGAGCGGGGCAGGCGCCGGATCACTCGTCGATCGGACCCATGCCCGGGCCGCGCGGACCGAACATCCGCGTGGCGGCTGTCTCCTGGGCCGTCACCTGGTCGTCGCCGTCCAGGTCCATGGCCTGGAAGCGGGTCTGCGCCTGGGCGCTGAACTCGCTGTCCGTGACCACGCCGTCGCCGTCGCCGTCCCATGCGTCAAAACGTTGGCCCAGCCGTTCGGCGTACCGTTCGGCGCGCCAGCCGGACCGGGGGCCGCCACCCTGGGGATTGGCCGCGCGGGCGTCCAGGAATGCTTGCCGGGTGACCTGACCGTCACCGTCGGTGTCCATGGCCTTGAAGGCCAGGGCGTGGAAGGTCTCGAACTCGGCCCGGGTCAGCGTGCCGTCCTGATCGGTGTCGATCATCGCCAGCGGACCGCCGCCGGGGCCGTCCATTCCGGGACCCCGCTGGCCGCCGTGGCGCATCATGCCGGGGTCGCCCTGCCGTTGTTGCATCATGCCGGGGCCACCGCCCTGGCCGTAGCTGCCGGGGCCGTTGTCCCAGCCGCGCGCGTGGGCGACGCCGGCCACCGTGGCGGTGCCCAGGCCGAGGACGACGAGCGCGGCGGCGGAGGCCATCAGGATGCGTTTTGAGGGGGTTTTCATGGTCATGTCTCCTGACTGAGAGAGGGCTGTTTCGTCCGGCCGTTTACGTCCGGCCGACAAGCTCAGGAAACACCCCGGCGGTGACACGCCGTTGACGGTGCGTCACCGGCGCCGTGACAAAGTGTGACAGGCCCCGGTGGGGTCCCGGCGCGGTCGCCATCGGTCTGGTGTTCGGCTTTGTGTCCGGCGGAGGGGGGTGCCGATCCCGCATCACATCAGGGCCGGCCGGCGCCCCAGGGGCCGGATGGCGGGTCCCACGGGCCGCGCCGGCGGTGGCCGCCGGTCCGCCCGGTCGCGGGGATGACCGACAGCCGTGCCACCGTCCGTTTGCGGCTGAACAGCGGCACCCCTGCGCGCTTGAACAGGGGAATCAGCGCCATGCCGGCGACGAATCCGCCCAGGTGGGCCCAGAAGGCGACGCCGGAGCGGACACCCTCGGGGTCGCCCAGCAGCCCGATGGCCTGGACGCCGAACCACAGTCCCAGGACCACCACCGCCGGCACCCAGACCATGGAGATGAACCCGAACCAGACGAACACGCGCGCCCACGGAAACAGCAGCAGATAGGCCCCCAGCACGCCCGATATGGCTCCGCTGGCTCCGACCATGGGAATCACGCTGTCGGCCGACTGCACGCCATGCAGCAACGCCGCCGCCACGCCACAGAGCAGATAGAAGGCGAGGAACCGCGCCGATCCCATGGCGTCCTCGACATTGTTGCCGAAGATCCAGAGGTAGAGCATGTTGCCGGCCAGATGGAAAAAGCCGCCATGCAGGAACATCGAGGTCAGCGGGGTCACCACCGCCGGCACGACCGCCAGGTCCGGCGGCAGCCGTTCACCGCCCAGAACAACCGCCGGGATCATGCCCAGGGCGACGACCAGGCGCCGGTCCTCCAGAGGGCTCAGGCCGAACTGGTACAGATAAACCACCACGCACAGCCCGATCAGGCCATAGGTGACGTAGGGCACCACCCGGGTCGGGTTGTCGTCGCGCAGTGGCAGCATGGGGGGCGCCTTTGTGATGGTGGTTTTCGGCCTAACCGGGGCGCGCTCTCAGCCAGTGCCGGTACAGCAGGCCGCCGTCCGGTCCGTCGGCCACAGGGGCCGTCTGTGCCACAAGATCGGCGGCGCCGGCGGCGCAGAAACTTTGGAAATCAGCCATGCTGGCCGGATCGCTGGCGTCCACCCGCAGCACCTGCCCGGGCGAGAGGGTGTTGAGCATCTTGCGCGCCCGCAGGACCGGCAGCGGGCATTTCAGGTCCCGGGCGTCCAGTACGGCGTCGGGGTCGCCCGGGGGCGGCGGTGGCCCGCCGTCCTCCGCCCCGGCCGTCATGGCCCGTCGAACGGTCGGTCGTGGGTCAGCGACGGGATGCGCCGGCGCGCGGCATCCACTGCCGCCGGGTCCACGGTGACAGGCAGGATCTCGAAATCCACCTCGCCGCCGTCGGCGATCACGGTGCCCCACGGGTCCACGGCCAGGCTGTGGCCATAGGTGCGCCGGTCGCGCGGGTGGGTGCCATGCTGGGCCGGTGCCAGGACATAGCACCCGGTCTCGATCGCGCGCGCCCGCAACAGGGTATGCCAATGGGCCTGCCCGGTCGGCACGGTGAACGCCGCCGGCACCATGATGACGTCAGCGCCGGCCTGGGCCAGCGCGCGATACAGATAGGGAAACCGTACATCGTAGCAGACCGTCAGCCCCAGCCGGGTGAACGGCAGGGGGGCGAGCACGGCCCGATCTCCGGGACGGAAGGTTTCCGATTCGCGATAGGTTTCGTCGGCGCTCAGGGCCACGTCAAACATGTGGATCTTGTCGTATTGCGCGGCGATGGCGCCGTCCGGGGCCAGCAGATGGGCGCGGTTGGCGGCGCGGCCGTCCTCCAGCAGCACCGCCAGCGTGCCGGCCGCCACCCAGGCGCCGGTCTCTCGCGCCACCTCGCGGAAGGCGGCCAGGGCCGGATGGTCCTCCGGTCGGTGCGCCTGCGCCAGCACGTTGCGCCGGCCCAGCTCCATCATGGCCACGTTTTCGGGCAGCAGAACCAGTTCGGCCCCGCCGGCGCGGGCACGGCGGATGCCGTCGCAGGCGCGCCAGATATTGTGATCCATGTCGTTGCCGGCGTTGACCTGCACCAGCGCGGCGCGGAAGGGGCGGCGCTCGACCGTGATGGCGTCGGTCATGTCAGGACCCCGCGCCCTGGCTGGTCAGCAACGGGTCCAGCCCGCCCTTTCGGTCCAGCGCGTACAGTTCGTCACAGCCGCCGATATGGCGGTCGCCGATGAAGATCTGCGGCACCGTTCGGGCGCCGCCGGCGCGTTCGCGCATCTCGGCGCGTGTGTCCGGCTTGAGCATGACGTTGATCTCGCGATAGGGCGCGCCCTTGCGGTCCAGAAGCTGCTTGGCCCGGTGGCAGAACGGGCAAATCGGGGTTGTGTAGATGTCCACCTGGGTCATGTGAGCGTCTCCTGCGGCTTCAAGAGCGAGTTGCGTGCATCATGGGTGCCATGTTGGCCGGACGCGGCCCCGGGTCAAGTCGCGAAGGCCAGCAGGGCGTCAAGATCCAGGTTGGATTCGATGTGCTCCGCCAGCTCGTCCAGGGCCTTTTCAATCCGCGCCTCATAGCCGAGCCGGCTCGATTCGCCACCCATGCGGCCGATCCAGTGGGCACGGAAGGCATCGCCCCCGAACAGGCCGTGGATATAGGCCCCCATGATCAGTCCGTCGGCGGAGACGGCCCCTTCCGGGCGCGCCGATGCGCTGCGCGGCTGCTCGGCCAGCATCAGCCAGGGCCGCTCCAGGCCGGGTCCGGTGGTGCGACCCATGTGCATTTCGTAGCCGGTCACCGGGCAGCCGCTTTCGACGTCGTGAAGCTCCAGGTCGATCAGTCGCTTGTTGCCGCCGATCTCGGTTTCGATGTCCAGCAGGCCGAGGCCCGGCGTCTCGCCCGGCGGACCCTCGATGCCGTCCGGATCGCGCACCACCCTGCCCAGCATCTGAAAGCCGGCGCACAGGCCCACCACGCGGCCGCCCTGACGGGCATGGGCCAGGATGTCCAGGTCCCAGCCCTCGCGCCTCAGCACGTCCAGGTCCGAGCGCGTTGCCTTGGAGCCCGGCAGGATGATGACATCGGTCTCGCGCGGGATGGGCTGGCCCGGCTGCACCCACGAGACCGACACGCCGGGTTCCGCGGCCAGCGGATCGATGTCGTCGAAGTTGGCGATGCGCGACAGGCGGGGCACGGCGACACGCAGGTTGCCGGCGCCGGGTTCGGCCGGGCGCTCCAGCGCCAGCGAATCCTCGGCCGGCAGGCGGGCGCCGCCCTCGAACCAGCGCACCACGCCCAGGAACGGCCATCCGGTGCGCCCGGTGATGGTCTCGCAGGCGGGTTCGAAGATGGAAAAATCGCCCCGGAACTTGTTGATCAGGTAGCCCTTGACGCGGGCGTTGTCCTCCGGCCGCAGCAGGGCATGGGTGCCGACCAGCGCCC
>CAYFTQ010000093.1:0-8952 GCA_964346035.1 uncultured Roseospira sp.
GTTCGCGCTCTCGCGCCGGGGTGCGTCCGTCTCCTGGCCGCCGGTATTCATGGGCTTTGCTAACGTCCGGCACGGGCCGACCCTCATGGCCGGCCCAGCCCCTTCCAAAAGACATGGTTCAATACTCGGACCGACTTGTCCCGCTGCCTCCGGGTGGCACCGGCGGTGGGCGAGCGAGGGTCACAGCGCCCCCCGCATCGTGGGGTGCCCGGACGCAGAGGGATACGCCGTTACTCGGATTCGGGCGGGCACGGTCTTGTCTTCGGCGCGGCCTGTGGCTTGTGCGCGCGGTGGATGGCCGTCATTGACAGCCGGGTAAGGGCGAGTATTATGCCGATGCGTCGAGGTCATCCGTGCCGACCTTTCCGTCGAGGTATAAAGTCTCGGCGGACGGCCGTGCCTTGTTTCACGACGTTCTATCGCCGAACGAGCCCCAAGCGGAGCCGCCGCGCGAAACCAGCGCCGTCCATCGGTCTCTCCATCGGTCTCATCGACGGGGTCCGTCCGGGCGGGTTCCGCCTGATCGGCTCTCCGGGCCGTGTTGGGTGGGCGAGGCTGGTTTCTTCGCAACAGCCGCCCGGCCCTCCGCCCCAGTCTTCCGAGGACCACCCTGACCACCATGAAATTCGCCGATCTCGGCCTGTCGCCGGAGACCCTCCGGGCCATTGAAGAGGTGGGGTACGAAACACCCACGCCGATTCAGGAAAAGGCCATCCCGTGTGTCCTGATGGGCCGTGACGTCCTGGGCATCGCGCAGACCGGCACCGGCAAGACGGCCGGGTTCACGCTTCCGATGATCGAGATCCTGGCCAACGGCCGGGCCAAGGCGCGCATGCCGCGCTCGCTCATCCTGGCGCCCACGCGCGAGCTTGCGACGCAGGTCTCCGAGAACTTCACCACCTATGGCAAATACCACAAGCTCGACATGGCGTTGCTGATCGGTGGGGAGAGCATGGGTGACCAGATGCGCGCGCTCGACAAGGGCGTTGACGTGCTGATCGCCACACCGGGCCGCCTGCTTGATCTATTCGAGCGCGGCAAGGTACTGTTGCGCGATGTCAAGGTTCTGGTCATCGACGAGGCCGACCGCATGCTCGACATGGGGTTCATCCCCGATGTGGAGCGCATCGTCTCGTTGCTGCCGCCGTTGCGCCAGACGCTGTTCTTCTCCGCCACCATGGACAAGGTAATCCGCAAGCTGGCGGATGCCTTCCTGACCAACCCGCGCGAGGTTTCCATCGAGCGCAAGGCGACGGCGGCGGAAACCGTGACCCAACGGCTGGCGATGGTGCCCCGCATCGACAAGCGCGAAGCGCTGCGCCATATCCTGCGTTCGGAAAATGTCCGCAACGCCTTCATCTTCTGCAACCGGAAGCGCGACGTCGATGTGCTGAACCGGTCTCTGCGAAAGCATGGCTTCAACAGCATCTCGCTGCATGGCGATATGGACCAGCCCACCCGCAACGACATGCTGCGTCGGTTCAAGGACGGTCAGGCCGATTTGCTGGTGTGTTCGGATGTCGCCGCGCGCGGGCTTGATATCGACGATGTCTCGCACGTGATCAATTTCGACATCCCGACCCACTCAGAGGATTACGTCCATCGCATCGGCCGCACCGGTCGCGCGGGAAAGGACGGCGCCGCCTTCAGCCTTGCCACGCCGGATGACGCCAAGTATGTCGCCGGCATCGAGAGTCTGCTGGGACGCGCCATCCCCCGGATGGTGCTTGAGGGCCTCGATAGCACGGATGCCGAGGACAGGGGCGCTGGCGAAGCCGCTGCCGCTGCCGGGGGCGCCGCTGCCGGGGGACGTGGCGGCCGGCGCCGCCGTACCGGGCGCGGCCGCGGCGCCGACAGTGGCGCGTCCCGGGCCGACAAGGCCCCCGTCGCCTCGGTGGAGCCTGCCGTCCCGGCTGAACCCGCCGCCGACGCCGGTCGCGCTGCCGACGGCGATGGCGATGCCGGGCTCGCTGCGGGGGGGCCGCCCCGGGCGCGACGCCCGACGCGCGGTCGCCGGGATCAGCAGGAGCGCGACGGTATTCGCTCCATGTCACACGCCGACGACGTGGCCGCGTTCGGCGATCACACCCCCGCCTTCTTCCTGCGGGACGATCTGGTGCCGATGGGCCGGACTCTGCCGGGTGACCCGGACGAGGACGAGGGCGAGGGCGAGGCTCAGGCTCAGGCCGGGTCCGATGCGGGCGAACCAACGGCTGGCCGGACGACGCGCCGCGGTCGCGGGACTCGCGCCAAGTCGCAGGCGGGCGCGACCCGTGGCGGCGAACGCAAGCGTCATGGGCGCCGGGCCGCGCCGGTCGAGGCCGCCGAGGCCGCCGCGCCTGATGCGGGGGCGGACGAAACCGGCGCGCCGCAGGTTGATCCCGTCACGGATGCCGCTGAAACCCCGGCGGAGCCGCAGGTCGCCGCTGCCGACGCGGAGCCCCCGGCACCGACTCCGACTCGTCGGCGCCGGGCCACCCGCCGCAAGACGACGGCGGATGCGGCGAACGCCGAGTCCGCCGTGACCGACGCGGCCACAGGCGCAGAGGCGTCCGCGTCGCCGGACAGCGATGGTGTCGAGGACGCAAGCGGGGCGATGCCGGACCGGAAGCCGGCGCGCCGGCGGGCGCGGCGGCGCGCGCCGGCGGACGAGTCGGACGAGTCATCTTTGGCCGATACCCCGGCCGGGACGGACACGGGGGCTGACGGGGCCGGGGCGTCTGACCCGGACGCCTCGAACGGCGCTGCGGCCCCCGAGGCGCCGGCCAAGCGGCCCAGGCGCGCGCGCGCCCCCCGCAAGGCCAAGGCCGACTCCCAGGCCGATGCCACCGCGACGGACAAGGAGACGGACCCGGCCACCGCGACCGAGGACACCGAGGCCCCCCCGGCCAAGCCCAAGCGGGCACCGCGTCGGCGCAAGACGGCCAGTGCCGGGTCCGCCGATGATGGGGCCACCCCGGCGGAGTCCGCTGAAGCGCCTGCCACCCCGGATGCGGCCCCGGAACAGGACGAAACCACCGGCGCGTGAATTTGCGGCGCCGTCGGCGCGGCGATCCGCAGCCCCCGGGCGCGGGCGCTTCGGGTGGCCCGGCTCAAGCCCAACGGGCCTAAGCGTCGATCGGGATCAGTCCAGCGTGACCTCGCCGTGGCGGAACGGGATCCAGTCCATGTACTGGGGCCGGAATTCCAGGCCGTAGGGCGAGTTCAGGAAGACCCTTGCCAGGGGCGATCCGCCCTCGGCGCGGGTCCGCGCGACATCGACCAGCGGTGAGTCGGCGAAAACGCTGTTCCAGTACTCGTCGGGCTCCAGATCGCGCCCGGCCTCTTCCTTGCGTTTCATCGCCTCGTCGATCAGGCTCCAGGCTTCCTCGACCTGCTCGTAACTCATGGGATGTCTCCGCTCTGGGGGCTGTCGGGCGGTGTCGGTGTCCGCGCCGCTCCGCGTGGAATGGGCCGGGTCGGGCCATGGCCGGTCCCTGGCCTCGTCTTTAGACTTTTCGGCCGTCCTGGTAAAGATGGGGAGCCCTGTCCCTCGGCGGCCGGCCGGCCCAAGGAGACCCCATGAGCGAACCCGGTCCGAGCGAACCCCGTCCCTTCGAACGGGAGGTCACCAAACTCGTCGGTCACATCGCGGCCGCGCTGGCGTTGCCGGTCGAAACCGTGGTGGCGATGCTGGAAGAAGGAACCCTGGCGCTGTCGATGGAGACCGATGAACGCGGTATCCGCCATGTCGTCGTGGCGCACGGCGAGGGCGCGGACCGGCGCCGGGCGCGCATATACAAGGATACCATCCACCACCTGGGCGCGCCGCCGCCGGACGGACCGCCGCCTTGGGGCGAGTCGGAGGACGCCGGATGAGCGGTTCCGCGCGGGGCGCGGTGTGCCCATGGCGTCAAGGCTGATCCCATGGCCACCATGAAGCCCACGATCCGACGCTTCGAGAATGGGGACGTCATCTTCCGCGAAGGTGATCCCAGCCCGACGGCCTATGTCATTGCCGAGGGCGAGGTCGCGCTGTTCAAGGAATCAAGCCGTGGGCCGGTGCATCTGGCCACCCTTGGCAAGGGCGAACTGCTGGGCGAGATGGGGGCCGTGGACAATGATCCGCGCGGCGCCTCGGCCGTGGCGCGCGGCGAGGCCACGCTGCACGAGTTCGGCCGCCAGGCCTTTGTCCGCAAGCTGGCCGAGGACTCGGACCTGACCCTGCGCCTGCTGGTGCGGCTGTCGCGCCGATTGCGCAATGCCAACGAGCGGATCGCGGAGCTTGAGCCGGTCGCCGAGGCGATGCAGCAGGGCGCCGGCGCAGGCCTGCCGGCAACCACCGATTCAAGCGGTGCGGGGCCGGTCGTGGCCGGCGCCGAGGTGATCGGAATGACGCCGACGCGCGGCGGCATTATCGGGCGCCTGATGGGGGCGTTGCGGGGCAACGTGCCGCGCAATGCCGGTAACGCCCTGGCCAGCGTGGCCCGGGTGCGCCAGCCGGTGCTTCTGGTGGCCGGGTTCTCCGGCGCCGGCGGCGACGAGCAGCGCGCTCGCGTGCTGGAGGCGGTCGATGGCCTGCCCAACACGACCCTGCGCCGTCTGGACAGGACGGTGCCCTATTCCGCCGACCTTGATGCCTATACCGCGATCGCCGGCGCCGTGGCTGCGGCTCGCCCGGTGCTGCTGGAAAACGGCGCCGACCTGCTTGTCTGGGGCGGGCCGGACGGCGCCGGCCGGGTCGTGGAACTGCGCTTCCTGACGCCCTGGACCAGCAAGGAGGTCGAGCGCGTCGGCATGGTGTCGCCTCAGAACGCGCTGTATGTGCCGCTGGATTTCGACCCAAGCTGGCACGTCCTGATCCGGGCCGTGACGCTGGCCGCGATGGAGCCGCGCACGGAGGTTCAGGGCAAGGCCCTGCTTGAGGTGCTGCCGCCGCTGGCGGAGGAGGCCGGCGCCCTGCTGTCGGCCTTGCCGTACGGCCTGACCGGCCTGGAAACCGCCCAAATCGTTGCCTGCTACGGCAATGTCCTGGCCGTTGTCGGGGCCTGGGCGAACGAACCGGCCTGGCTGGAACACGCCGCCGCCGCCTATGAGGAGGCCATCCGCCATCTGCCTCGCGACGCCGATGCCGAGTGGGGCGTGCTGTACCGGTCGCTCGGGTTGGTCCAGCATGCCCTGGTGGAGCGCGGCGTCGCGTCCGTGGGGCCGCGCCAGGCCATGGATTCGTTCAAGGCCGCGCTGGAGAGTTTCCACCGCGACCTCTATCCCTATGAATGGGCCGGGCTGAAAAACCGCATTGGCCAGCTTGCCTACCGGGTGCATTCGGCGGAGGGAGATCCCGCCGCGCTGCGCGACTCGATCACCGCGCTTCAGGCCGCGCTTCAGGTCTTCAGCCCCAGGGAAACACCCGACCGCTGGGGCGAGATCATGCACGATCTGGCGCAGGTGATGCAGGTCTTCGGTGGACAGGAACGCAAGATCGAGGTGCTGAACCGCGCCGTCGAGTGTGCCACGGCGGCGCTCCAGGTGCGCCCGCTGGACCGCGTTCCGCTGCTGTGGGCGGCGACCCAGAACAATCTGGGCTCGGCCCTGTTCCTGCTGTTCCGGGTGGGGCGGGATATCGGTTCGCTGCACCGCGCGCGTGAGGCATTTCATCAGTCCGCAAGCACGTATGAACTGCACGGCGCCAAGCGTCAGGCCGATATCGTGACCCGCAACCTGCGCCGGGTCGAGAATCTGATAGACAAGCAGGGCGGGCACGGGGCGACGGAGCCGGAGTGGGCTCAGCCCCGGCCATCGGCCGCCGCCGCGCCGTCATCGGACGTCGCCGACGGTCCGGAGAGCCTTCCGATCGAGGACGACATGCGCTAACGGCGAATCGGGCCGGATCGATCGTGCCTGGCGATCCCGACAGGGCACGTGCGCCCGTGCCCGTGCCCGTGCCCGTGCCCGTGCCCGTGTCCGTGTCGGAGTCCGATTGACGCTCAATCCCGGCCCCTGCGGCCGAACTTCGGGCTGACCCATCGGTTTCGGCGCCAGGGCGCGGCTGTGTCGGTCGGGTGACAGGGCTGCGCCGATACACGACTCCGGCAACAAAAATGCCCCCCGCGATGCGATGATCAATTGGCGCCGGATCGATTTTAAGGTATCCCTGGTGTTGTTTGCCTTACCACCGTATGAAGGTTTCTCCGCCGCTATGCAGTCTCGGTCTTCCGCCACGGTCAAGTGGTTCAATGCCACCAAGGGCTTCGGTTTCGTCGCCCTGAGTGACGGCACCCCCGACGCGTTCCTCCATATTTCCGTGCTCCAGCGTGCGGGATATCGGGACATCCCCGAGGGTGCCACCATCGTCTGCGATCTCTCGATGGGGCAGAAAGGCCCGCAGGTCGCGTTCATCCACGAGGTCGAAGTGCCCGAGGGCGCCCAGGACATGACCGGCGGCGCCGATGACGGCGGCGAGGAAGAGGTTGACGGGGTCGTCAAGTTCTTCAGCCTTGACAAGGGCTTCGGCTTCGTCACCCCGGACAGCGGCGGCAAGGACGTCTATGTCGGCAGCCGCGCGCTTGAGTATTCAGGGCTGTCCAGCCTGGATGCCGGCCAGCGTGTGCGCATGATGTGCCGCATGGGCAAGAAGGGCCCCATGGCCGGGCGTGTGGAACTGATCTGATTGCGTTCGGCGGAAGGGCCTCCCCTTCCGCCGGTCGGCCGCTGCGGCTCCGGGCGGAGCAGCCCGGTTGGCGGATGCCTGACACGAATGAGGTCAGGCGGACCCGGTTTGAAAGGCCGGGAGACCGGAAGGTCTTGGTAAAGAAGGTCTTGGTAAAGAGGCTTTCGGTAAAGAGGGGTCCGGTGATCGGCCCTTACCAGGTGCGCGGCGGGCCGACATCCACATGGACGAAGCCGGACGCCGGATACGCGCCGACCCCCCCGCGCCCCATCGCCACGGCGACACGCCGCAGGTTGCCGATCGAACAGCCGGGAACGGCGATGTCGGCTGCCATGCCGCGCGTGTGATAGCTTTTGCGGGCCACCGCGCCGTCCGTGCGGCGCATGCGGGCATTCGTCCTGGGTGCGCGATAGCCCGAGATGATCTGTACCGGCTGGTTGGTGTCCAGGCGTGTGCGCACGTCGCAGATCAGGTCCAACAGGGCCGGATCGATGGTGGCCACGGCGCCGGAGCGGCGATCGCGCATCAGATGGTTGATGGCGGCCAGGGCGTCCGGCAGGTAACGGCCGTCTTCCATATAGGTGGCTGTCAGGCGCTCTCCGGTGTTGATGTTGTCCAAGGCCAGGGTGCGATGGGCCGGGCCGCCGGTCGGGGCGCGGCGCGGGGGTGCGCCCGTGGCCGTCCGGGGCGCGGCTTCCGGTCGCGCCGGCGCCGGCGGCTTCAGGCCCAGGCGGGCCAGGAAGACATCCGGCTTGGCGCCGGGCGACAACGGCGGGGGCGCGGCGGCGAGGGCGGCTGGCCCGATCCCCAGGGTTGTGGCGCAAACCAGGCCACCCAGAATCAGGCGGCGGCGGGATGGGGCGAAGGGGACGGCGCCGGCGTCGGCGTTGGCGTCGGCGACCTCTGGCGTGGGCGGCTGACACTCACACACGATGGTTCTCTCTCCTCGGATCTGACCGGTCGGATCTCTTCGGATCCTTATTTCCGGAACCTTCTGGCACCCGGGGACCTCATAATTGCCCAAGGTCCGGTGGCTCGGGCAAGAGAAAAGTGCGACGCTTCCATATTACGGAATTCGGGGGCGAAGAAGCAGTCAAGGAATCCCAACGGGCATGGCGCGGCCGCGCCCGTCGTCCCGTACCCTGGTCGGCGTGTTGTGGGGTCGGTCCGTCACGGCGACAGCGTCATGCGAGCGCAATGTTGCCATGTCCGGTTCAGTTTTTGGGGATTACTGAAACAGTTGAACCAACTGGTTCATGGCGACGGGTCCGACAGGCGGATGGGCGACCAGATACGCGCCGGCGCCGCCAGTCTGTCCAGGGCCGGCAGCAAGGCCAGCTCGCGCCCGTCCGCGCCGGCACGCCGTGCTTCCAGGGTGGCTTCCAGCACGGCGGCCAGGCCGGAGACGGCGGCGCTGAGGGCCACCTGGGGACGCGGATCGTCCAGCCAGTGATGCAGGAACAGGGCTGCCAGCAGGTCGCCGGCGCCGTTCGGTGGCGGTTCCAGCGGTAGCCGCGGCGCCGCCACCACCCATGCGTTGTCTCCGCACACGGCCAGACAGCGTGCGCCATCGGGTTCGGGGCCGTCGGGGGCGTCCAGGCTGGTGACGATGACCACCCGGGGGCCGCGTTCGGCCAGCGTGCGCGCGGCCTTTATCGCGGCGTCAACGGTGGGGCAGGGCTGACCGGTCAGCACCTCCAGTTCGAACCGGTTGGGCGTGGCAATGGTGGCCAGCGGTACCAGCAGGTCTCGGAACAAGGCCGGCAGGGCAGGGTCCACGTACAGACCGGGGCCGTCGTCTCCCATAACGGGATCGCACAGATAGGGCAGGTCGCGCCGGTCGGCCCGCGCTGCCTCGACCGCCTGCGCCAGGGCCGCCGCCGTCGCCGGCGAGCCCAGATAGCCGGACAGGACGGCCTCGCGGGTGGGCCAGGCGTCGTGCGCGGCCAGCCCGGCGAGGCAATCCGCCACCAGGTCGGCCTCGACCGCGCGGCCGGCGAAACGTCCGTGGCCAGGGTGGTTGGAGAACATCACGGTGTGGACCGGCCAAACCCGCCGCCCCAGGGCCTGCAACGCCGGCACGACGGCGGCGTTGCCGACGTGGCCGGCGCAGACGTGGCTTTGCACGGACAGGATGGGCATGCGGTCTCCCGGGGGTGGCCGAGGGGTGCGGACGGGGCGCTGGCCGTGCGGCCATGGCGGGGGCGATGGCGGGGGCGACCCTGCCACCCCGGGCGGGTGGTTTTTAGTCTGCGCGCCGTCGGCGCCCCCCCCGGCACCGTACCAAGGGCGCGGGGCCGTCG
>CAYFTQ010000094.1:0-8902 GCA_964346035.1 uncultured Roseospira sp.
GCCGCGGCGCGAGGTGACGATGCGGCCGCCCGGCGCGCGCGCTGGAAACCGAAACGCAGTGTCACCCTGCTGCAAACCCTGGTGGACCGGTTCAACCTGGACAAGCTGATCGCGCCCAAGGGACTCAAGCTCAAGCTGATGCAGGCCGGATACCGGCAACCCTATGCACCAAAAGTCTATGTCGGCGTGCGAGTGCTGCTTGCGGTGGCGGCGGGGATCGGCGGCTTCCTGTATCTCACGGTCGTCCTGGATGACCAGTTGACACCCTTTAATCGCCTGCTGGTGCTGTTCGGCAGCCCCGTTGTCGGTTTCTATCTTCCGGCCATCCTGGTCGCCAACGTGGCCGCGCGTCGGCGTCAGGAAATGGGGTTGTTTTTTCCCGACGCCCTTGACCTTCTGGTCATCTGTGTGGAGGCCGGCCTGTCGATCGAGGCCGCCTTTCAGCGGGTGACCAACGAAATGATCGAGAGTGCCCCCGTGCTGGCGGAGGAATTCGGCCTGACAACGGCTGAGCTGGCTTTCCTGGGCGACCGCTCTCGCGCCTACGAGAATCTCGCCAACCGCACCGGCCTGAGCGCAGCCAAGACACTGGCCACCACGCTGGTGCAGGCGGAACAGAAAGGCACGTCCGTGCGTCTGGCGCTGAAGGTGTTGTCGCAGGAAAGCCGGAGCGAACGCCTGATGATGGCGGAGCGCAAGGCGGCCGCTTTGCCGGCCAAACTGACGGTGCCGATGATCGTATTCTTCCTTCCGGTCTTGTTGGTGGTCATCATGGGGCCGGCCATCATCCAGGTCATGGAGTTGTGATGCCAGTGCATCGACCCGAACGAAGGCACCGGCCTGAGTTTGGAACGTTGATGCACATAAAAGAACATCGACCCGAACGAAGGCACCGGCCTGAGTTTGGAACGTTGATGCACATAAAAGAACATCGACCCGAACGAAGGCACCGGCCTGAGTTTGGAACGTTGATGCACAAAAAATGATCTCGAGCGCAGACAGATGGCTCCCTTGTCTTTGTCAGAGCGCCAGGCGATCGCGCCGGAACCGCGAGCGGACCGTCCTACAATGTGATGTTCGCCGCGCGGCTTCGGTTGTAACATGAAGGCCGGGCGAACGCCGTTTGGCGCGGTGACCCCGGTCACTGACACGGCCCGCGACTTGAGGGATCCTGACCGGTGACGGCAGGACCTTTGCGCCGGCCAGACGACGGACCTGCTGTTTTCGCGGCCGGCGGGCTCCGCTTGGGCTGGTGCCCTGGCCGCCGTGGGTTCGGCCGCATCAAGACTGGTGGCACAGACGATGTTCAAGACCCGACTGACAGCCCGATTGAGACAGCTTCGGCACAATAGGCGCGGCGTGGTGGCGGTCGAGTTCGCTCTGGTGGCCTTGCCCCTGATCATGCTGACACTGGCGATCATCGAGATCGGCATCATGCTGTTGACCAGCGTCACGCTGCATGGGGCCCTGGAGACCGCCGCCCGCAAGCTGCGCACGGGCGAGGTCTATCTGGCCGGAACCGAGACCCAGCAACGGCTGGCCTTCGAGCAGGCCCTGTGCGACGAGTTGATGCTGACGGCATGCGACGAGGTCATCTATGACGTGCGCAGCGCCGGCACCTACGGCACCCTTTCGCTGCCGACTTTGGCCCTGGACCCCACCAGCGGCCTGCCCGCGACCCCCGTGTTCCTGCCCGGCGATCGCGGCGAGATCACGGCCGCCCGCGTCTACACCCGGCATCAGTTCATCACGCCCTTCCTGGGCCGGCTGTTTCATGACGATCTTGGCGGTCGGCTGATCGCCTACGCGGCCGTCGTCAAGGGGGAACCCTGGTGATGCTTGCGCGCGCCCGAACAGTCCTTCGCTGTCGGCGCGGGACAGCCGCAGTCGAGGCGGCCCTGATCATGCCGGTGCTGCTGGTCGTGCTGCTGGGGATGGTGGAACTGTCCGCCTACCTGGAGGCCACGCGCAAGGCCATGAGCGCGGCCCAGACGGTCGCCGATCTGGTCTCGCAGGAAAAACGCATCTCCACCACGGCCATGGACGACATCCGCGAAGCCGCAAACGTCATCATGAACCCGCTCTCGCCCTCCGGCACGGAAGGATCGCTGCTGATCGGCAGCGTCGGGTTCCGCGAAAGCGACGGCGCGCCCCGCCTGCTGTGGCTGGACTCTGGCAACTCCAGCCTGACCCTGGACCCGAACGAGGCCAGCAACCTGGGCATCGGGGGCGAGAGTGTTATTATGGTGCGGCTGGACTACAACTATTCCAGCCCGTTCGGGTTCATGTTCCAGTCGGAGACCATGCGCGAACGCGCCTATGTGCGTCCGCGTCTGTCCCGCCTGATCGAGTTCAACGGTGTCACGGGAGCGGACCAGCTATGAGACCTCCACGCGCCCCACGCAGGCTGTTCAGACTGCGCCGCGACCGGCGCGGCGTCGCCGCCGTCTTCGTCGCCCTCATGTTCATCCCGATCCTTCTTGCCATGGGGGGCGCCATAGACCTTGGCGTGGCCTATTACCTCAAGGCCCGGCTTGGCTATGCCGTTGATGCCGCCGCGCTGGCGGTTGGCTCGACGCTGGACGACTCGGTCGACATCCGCGACCGCGCCATTGATTTCATGGAAGCGAACTTCCCCGACGATGCCATCGGCAACCTGCTGGTTGATGATGCCAACCTGACGGTGACCGAGGTGAACGACGTCATCACCATCTCGGCCAAGGCCTCGTTCGACACCTTTTTCCTCAAGCTGTTCGACGTGCCGACCGTCACGGTCCATGCCGAGGGCGAGGTGGTGCGCGCCGTGCTGGGCATGGAAGTCGCCCTGGTGCTGGACGTCACGGGCTCCATGACCGGCAGCAAGATCGGCCAGTTACGGTCGGCCTCGCGCGCCCTGCTGGAAACCCTGTTCGGCAGCCAGAGCCGGCCGGACAACCTGTTCGTTTCCATCGTTCCCTATTCAGCCTCGGTCAATGCGGGTGGCGAGGTCATCCCGGCCACCCTGCCCGCCGGGGTGATCTTCGATCCCAGCGACCCGCTAAGCTGGAAGGGCTGCCTGCGGGAGAACTACGATCTCACCAGCCTGACCGATATCACCAAGCAAGACCTGACCGGAGACAGCCCGCCAGCCAGCGAAAACGCGACATGGGACGCGATGTACTTCCCGCCCTCCATGGACAACAACTATGATCCCCTGGACTCCAGCAGCGTCGAGGACTCCTCCGGCACCGCCCGCCGGAACGCCGGGCGCGGACCCAACCTGGGCTGTCCGGCCGCCATCGAGCCGCTGACCAACGACCGCGACTTCCTGCTGTCGTATGTGGGCGATACGGGCACGGTGGGTGAACTGGATTCCTGGCATCGCGGCGGCACGCTGTCCGATGTTGGCATGGCCTGGGGCATCCGCACGCTGTCGGGCGATACCGCACCCTTTACGCAGGGGGAACCCTGGGGCAAGGACCGCTGGGTCAAAGCCATCGTCCTGATGACGGATGGCGAGAACCAGATGTACTGGATGCCGGGCACGAACGGCGATAACGAGGCCGACCACACCGCCTGGTCCGACCAGACCGCCTATGGCCGCTTGGACGAGTTCTGGCTGGGCATCGGCGAGACCATGCCCAGCTCCCTGATCGACCCGGCCGATACCAAAAACGAACAAAACACCAACAAGAGCCGGCGCAACAGCCTGAAATCAAGCGCCACAACAGAAATCAACCAGCGCCTGACGAACCTGTGTGACTACGCCGAGAGCCTGGGAACCCTGATCTACACCGTAACCTTTGGGAGCGGGGCCTCCGGCGTGCAGAACATTTATCGGGAGTGCGCCAGCAAGGAAGACCCGGTCGAAGGACTGCCTGCCGGCAAGCACATCCATGCCGATGAGGGAGAGCTTGAGGACGCCTTCACCGAGATCGGCCAGGAACTGTCCAACCTGCGCGTCAGCCGCTGAGCCCGATCATGCCCCCTGGCGCCCCAACGGCGCCAGGGACCGTGCCCGAGCACGATCCGAGCCCTTACCAAGGACCGCTGCGTTCACTGATGCGCGCGTACAGGGTGGCGAAGGCGGCTCCCAGCGCCTCGACGGCCTCACCAATCTCCGGGTCGTCGCTCAGCCCCAACTCGTCGATGCGTGCCAGCAGGTCGTCAAGACCCATGGTTTCCATCGTCTCCACCAGTTGTTCGATCGGCTCCGCCGGCGGCGCCAGAGAGGGTTTCTGCCGCCTCGGAAAGCGGATGCCCAATTCCAGACCGGTGCGGCGGACCAGTTCGGCCTCCAGCGTCTCACCGTCGGACAAGGTCAGTTTCAGCCCGGAGGTGGCCGCGTCGGATGGCAGGTCCGGGGTTTCCACCCGCGCGCCCGTGGCCGAGATGTCCTTGACGAAACAGCGGATCGATGACGTCCCGTCGGCCAGAACCAGCCAGCCCCCCTTCAGCACCTTGCGGCGTTTGGCGCTGCGACGGCGCGGCGCGGACGCGGGATCGCCAGGACCTTGCTCTCGCTTCTTCATCATGATCGATCGACCCCACGCCGAAGGCCCGCCGGCCCACTACCGGCTTGAAATGATAGGCCCGGCCCGGCCGGCTGGCGACCAAAAACTGAGCCGCCACCGACCCCCGTCTGTCCTGTTCCACCTCATACACATATTGATGCTGTCCGGCAAACAGGCTACCGTTCCTGGACATTCGACGCGACACCCGCGCGCACGGCGTCAATTGCCCCGGGCCCAATCCGCTTCGCGTTGCGGACCGGCCCGCCCGGGCCTTGGTCGGCTGCCAGACAAGGGATCACCAGGATGAACCGGGGCTGCCACTCGCGCCGGGTGTCCGGCTGAGGAGACGGGAGCATGCAAAGGCCGGACCCGGTCGAACCGCCGCCAGCCGAGCCGCAGCAGAGACCGAACCGGCCCGATCGGGCCGGCGCCGCCCCGGCAGGCGAGACCCTGCGGGACAATCACCTGCTGGCCAGCCTTCCGGCCGAGGTGATAGCGGATATCGAGCGGGCGTGCCGCTGGCACCACCTTGACGCCAACGACGTTGTCTTCGACCAGGATGATTCCAGCCGCGATGTCTTTTTCATCGTACGCGGACGCCTGCGCATTGTCGTGTTCCGCCCTCCCGCCTCGGAAACCGACGCCGATCGCGGCGCGGCGGCGCCGGCCACAGCGGCGCCCCCGGACACTGCGGCAGCCGGCCGGTCGTCACCCGATGACGACCAGGAAGCCGAGGCGGAAAGCGTCAAGGCCGGCATCGTCGCCTTCGAGGCGCTGGTTGACGAGGGCGCACCGATGACCCTGACCGAGATGCAGGCCGGCGATACCTTTGGCGAACTCTCGGCCATCGACGGGCGCATGCGCTCGGCCCGCGCGGTGGCCCTTGAACCCAGTCTGGTCGCCATCCTGGACGGTCTCATGTTCGAACGTCTTGTGCGCGATAACGGCGAATTCGCCGTCGCCCTGCTGCGCCGCGTCGCCGGATACCTGCGCGCCTCCAACCGTCGCATGTACAATCTGTCCACCCTGACGGCGAAACAGCGGGTTTATGCCCAGCTCGCTCGTCTGGCCGAGGTCAATCCAATGCGCAGGGAGGAATGGATCATCGAACCCGTGCCCTCGCATGTCGATATCGCGTTCTGGTCCGGCACCAAGCGTGAAACCGTGGCGGCCGCCATCGGCTGGCTGGCCCGCGAGGGCATCGTGGTCCGGCAAAACCGGGCTTTGCAAATCCGGCAGCCGGAGCGGCTGAAGGCGCTCGCGCATGTCTGACCAGAGGCCAAACCGGCGGGCCCGGCGGCTCGGCGTCCCTCTGGTGGCGGCCGCCATGCTGTCCGGGTGCGCCGGCTGGCCGCCACAGACCAACGAGGCACAGCGCGAAAGCCGCGAGGCCGTGCTGATTGATACCCTGGAACAAATGGGACGCGGCAGCGAGGCACGCCATGCCTATGCCACGGCAATCGACCAGTATGCCCGCCTGGTGTCCTCCGCTCCGGGCAACGAGACCTATGTCCTTGGACTGGCCCGCAACCTGCGCTATGGCGGTCGCCCGCGCGATGCCGTAACCATCCTGCGCCGCGCCCTCCGCACCCCGGCCATGGCGGACAGCTTCGCGACCCACCTGGAACTGGCCCGGGCACTGCTGGCGGCGGGGCTGACCAGCGACGCCGAGGCCGCCGTCGGCGAGTTGCGCGGCCGGGCACCGAATGACCCGCGAGTGCTGCGGCTGACCGGAATGCTGGCCGATCGCGCCGGCCGGCATGACGAGGCCCAGGCGGCCTATCGCGCCGCCCTGGCCATCGACGCCACGGACCTGCGGGCCGCCAACAACCTGGCCCTTTCCCTGGCGCTGTCCGGGCGGTTGAACGAGGCCATCCGGCTTCAGGAGCGCACGGCCGCGCGCGATGGCGCCAGCGTGCAGATGCGCCAGAACCTGGCGCTGTTTCATGCTCTCGATGGCAGCATGGCGCGGGCCGCCGAGATCACACGCGCCACCCTGCCCGGGGACGCGGCGGACAGCTTCATCGCCGACCTCGCCCGCATGACGGGTCAGCCGGCCCCCGCCGACGCTTCGAACTCCGCACGATAGGGCCGCGACAGGGTCGCCGTCACCGCGCCGGAGCGCGACCCCGGCGGGTGTCGGGGTTGGTGTCGGGGTCGGTGTCGGTGTCGCTATTGTCATCACCATCGGCTTCGCCGGCACCGGCCTCCGTTTTCTCGCGCGCGGAGCGGCCGCCCGTTGGACGCTCCCCCAGCCCGCGATCGACCAGCCCGCGCAGGACCGGCGAGCGCATCAGAACCAGCGCACCGGCCAGGATCAGGATGGCCGTGGCCTCGAAGAAGATGGCCATGGGGTCCATCTCCTTGCTTTGCAGCACGATCAGCCGCGACAGCGCCGTCATGGCGATCAGGATCGGATACAGAAAGGCGGCGCGCTCGCGCGCGTAATAGACCTTCACCATGCTGAGCACCTCGGCATACAGGAACAGCAGCAGGATATCCGCCAGCGCAACGGTACGGCTCTGGACAACGCCCCACAATTCCAACCCGACGGCCACCAGGGTCATGGCCACGACCAGAGCCAGCACACCCCGTTCGGCGGCCGTCATGAGGCGGGTGATGAACATGGCATGGACTCCCCAAGTCGAATGGCTGACCGACGACACGCAAGCGGCGCGATCGGTGGCCGGTGGACCGCAGCGCGCCTGACGGCGCGACGCCGGAAAAAATGCCGGCGCGGCACCCCGCGTCGCAGCGCACGCCCCCGCCCCGCCGGATCACTGCCTTTAGCCGATGACGGGAGACTACGCCAAGCCCCTTTCCGGGGTCGCGCGCCCGCACCGGCCCTTCGGAAAAAAAGCCGGCGAAGGTTTGCAACAACAGGGGCGTATCCCCACCTGACGGGGATCGGGCGCGCGGCTTGGAACGCTGGCGGCCCGTATCCGTTGACTCCCCGGAAGGGCGCGCAAAGGCGCGCCCCTCGCACGATGGGGCCGGGGCAACGGGCCAGTACGAAGACCGCACGCGAACGGACCGGACAGTCCGGACATCGCGCCCCGCGCCGCCCTTGGGTCCACGACACAGGCGGAGCACTCGAATGCGGCACCCAGCAGCACCAACGCAACGTCGCCGCCCATCCCCAGCGGACGTCGGTGACAGGAGAGGCAACGATTTCGCCAACGCGGGCATGGGCGACCGGACCGAGCAGGACGGACCCGCGCGCACTGGCGATGGCCCCCGAAACGGCGGCAACGGACAGCGCATGCCAGTGTCCCCCGAGACCGACGATGAGCACTGGGTCCGGTCGCATCTTGAGAGGGTGTATGGCGAGGTTCTGGAAGAACCCCTGCCGCAGGAATTCCAGGCTCTCCTGGCCCGCCTTCTGGCGGCCCGCGCCGACGACACGAACGACGGCGCGGGATCGTGATCGCAACGGCCCGAACCGTCGCTGGCTCCGGTGGCCTCATGGTACGTAAAGGAGCCCCGCATGCCCTCTTTCGAGACCCAACTGGTCGAGACGCTCCCGCATTTGCGCGCCTTCGCCCGCTCCCTCACCAATGACCGCGCGCTGGCCGACGACCTGGCGCAGGAGGCGGCGACGCGCGCCCTGGTCAATCGTGACAGCTATCAGTCCGGCACCAACTTCCGGGGCTGGGTCTTCACCATTCTGCGCAACGCCTTCTACTCCGAGCATCGGCGCAAGTGGCGCAAGTCGGAGAAAACCGACGAGGACACCATGCTCGCCCATGGCGAGGCCAGCACCCAAGAGGCCAGCCTTGAGGTGGACGATTTCAAGCGCGCCTTCGTTCGCCTGCCCGACGAACAGCGCGAGGCCATGGTCCTGGTCGGCGCCTGCGGGTTCGAGTACGAGCAGGCCGCTGACGTGGTCGGCTGCGCGCCGGGCACGATCAAGAGCCGCGTCTCGCGCGGCCGTCGACAACTGAAGGCGATCCTGGACGGAGACGACCTCGGTCGGCCGCGTCAGACCACCACACCCGCCCAAAAGGCTGCCATGGCCGATCTTGATCGCCAGATCGGGCTGGTGGCGCCGGCCGGGGAAATCTGGACAGGGCGATAAGCAGATCTCCTGCCTGAAAACGGCGACGATGCCGGGACAGGAGGACATCTTGCGCCGAGGCGACGGCACCGGACGCACGCACCGGCCTTCAAGGCGAAGGTGGCCCCCGCTGCGATCAAGGGCGAGACGACGCCGGCCGAACTGGCAGCACTTCCATGTTCCGCCGCTCCGGATCACGGCGCGGCGCAGCCAACTTCTGCAAGGGGCTCAATCCGCCATGATGAGAACGGCTGGCGGCGCATACAGCGTGTTGACTTCGCGCGGCGGCGGCCTTAGAAAGCGCCCAGTTCCTTGTGTCCCCTTCGTCTAGAGGCCTAGGACACCGCCCTCT
>CAYFTQ010000095.1:0-1179 GCA_964346035.1 uncultured Roseospira sp.
TGCGGCGGCCCCCGGTGGGGGGGCGGTGTCGCCCCCGGCGGCTCCCGCGTCCGGCGCCCGGCCCGGTGCGGATCGGGCCGGGGGTGGGCCGCCCCGGGGCGGGCCCCCCCCGCCATAGCGTTGGACCGGCCGCCGCGCCTCGACCAAGGCTTTCGTGCTGGTGACAAGTCCGGGCCGGCTTGAACGAACCAGGGCGCCGGCACCGCAAGCCGGCGAACGGCCCCTGACCTGAGGAGCAAGGAAACGGGCCGGTCCGCCTCAGGGCGCCGAAAGCGGTCCCGGGGCCTGCCGGTCCGCTTCGTCGGGCGGTCTGCCGTCGCGCGGAAAGCAAAGGATGAAGGTGGCCCCCTGGCCCGGGGCGCTCTCAAGGGCGACGGAGCCGCCGTGCCGTTCCATCAGGGCCTTGACCAGGGCCAGACCCAGGCCGGTGCCCTCGATGTTGCGGGTCTCCACGTTGACGATCCGTCCGTAGGCCGAGAACACCAGTTCATGATAGGCCTTGTCGATGCCGGGACCGGTATCGGACACGGCGATGGTGATGTGGTCGTCGGTGGCGGCGGCTGTGAGGCGCACGGCCCCGCCTGCCGGGGTGTACTTGATGGCGTTGGACAGCAGGTTATAGAGAATCTGGCGGAGTGCGCGTTGATCGGCGATGGTCGGGGGCATCGCCGGCGGCACCTCCCAGGTCAGCAGCAGGCCGGCTTCCGTGGCCCTGGCCCGGAACAGATCGACGCAGATGCGGATTTCCCGGCCAAGGTCCAGGGGCTCGGTTGACAGCTCCATGTGTCCCGCCTCGATCCGCGCCAGATCGAGAAGGTCGTTGACCAGATCGCGGAGATGGCGGCCGCTGGCATGGATGTCTCGCGCATAGTCGCGGTAGCGCGGCGAGCCGACCGGACCCAGGGTCTCGTCGCGCATGACCTCAGAGAAACCTAGAATAGCATTCAGCGGCGTGCGCAATTCATGGCTCATGGAGGCCAGGAACTCGGATTTCGCCCGGTTGGCGGCATCGGCGCGCACGCGCGCGGCGTCGGCCTCTTCCTTGGCCTCGACCAGATCCCGGGCGTGCCGTTCCAGGGTCCGGCGATGGCGGGCGACCTGCTCCATCAGGGTATTGAAGGCCGACGCCAGGGTTTCCAGCTCGCGCGCGCTGGGGCGGGGCGGGGTCACACGGTCCTG
>CAYFTQ010000095.1:1279-8795 GCA_964346035.1 uncultured Roseospira sp.
CCGCAACCAGAAAGATAAGGGCCAGCCAGACCGAAATGGTCCATGAGCGGGTCATGAGTCGGACCCGGCCCATGGCCCGCGAGGCTTTTTGGAATCCATTAGAATCATTATTAGGTGTTTGGCTTGTCCTGGCGGAGGGATGCGTCGTCCGCGCGGAGAATTTGAGATGATTTCGCGACAATAGCATTGCCTTTTGGAGGGTTCACCAAGGATTTTGGTCATATGACCTTGGGCCGGGGGGGCGGACAGACGTCCGGCGCGACCGCCGACCCCCGTTTCCCGGCACCGGCGGCGCCGCAATCGACGCCAGGCTGCGGCGATGCCCTGTCGGTTCGGCCTGCGGCCGTGCTATGAGCGAGTCATGCCGGGCGTCGGATGGGGGAGGCTCCGTCCGGCGGCTGGTCGACCCCCCCACCGGTGAACCCCCAGGCAGGGACCGTCATGCCGACCTCATCCCCTTTGTCCGGGCCCGCGTCCGGCCCCCGCGTGGCCCTGTTCGTCACCTGCCTGGCCGACCTGTTCCGGCCCTCGGTCGGTTTCGCCGCGCTCAGGCTGCTGGAGCGGGCGGGCTGCGCCGTGACGGTGCCGGAGCGCCAGACCTGTTGCGGCCAGCCGGCCTTCAACAGCGGCGATCGCGACGACGCGCGCGCCCAGGCCGGCGCCATGGTCGAGGCCCTGAATGCCGAGGCGGTGGACTATGTGGTTGCGCCTTCCGGCTCCTGCGCCAGCCAGATCCGCCTTCAGTATCCGGTCCTGCTGGCCGACGACCCGGCGCTGGCGGGGCGTGCCCGCCACCTCGCGGACAAAACGCACGAGCTGACCAGCTTTCTGGTGGATGTGCTGGGCTGGATCGACGTCCAGGCCCGCTTTGACGGAAGGGTGACCTATCACGACACCTGTTCCGGCCTGCGCGAGTTGGGCATTCAGGCGCAGCCCCGCGCCCTGCTGGACAAGGTCGCCGGTCTCAGCCGCGCGGACCTGAGCGCGCCGGAGGAATGCTGTGGCTTCGGCGGCACCTTCTGCGTCAAGTACCCGGACATCTCCGGTCGTATGGTCAACGACAAGGCCGATGACATCGAGGGCACCGGCGCCGCGACCGTTCTGGGCGGAGACCTTGGCTGTCTGCTCAATATCGCCGGGCGCCTGCGTCGGCGCGGCAGCGCGGTAACGGTGCGCCATGTGGCCGAGGTCCTGGCCGGTCTGACCGACGAACCCGGCATCGGCGAGGGCAAGGGCTAGGGCCAGGGCTAGGGGTTGAGGTCAGGGTCGGGGTGACGGGGGCGCGGTGGGCCGGTTCCCGCCGACACGACCCGCCAACAGGAAAGGTCGGTTCCATGCATGTCACCAGCCGTCGGTTCAAGGCCAATGCCAGGAGCGCGGTCGCGGACGACAATCTGCGCCAGTCCCTGGCCACCATGAAGACCGGCTTTCGGCTCAAGCGGGGCGAGGCGGTCGCGGCGCTGCCCGAGTTCGAGGCCCTGCGCGAGGCCGGCAAGGCCATGAAGGACCATACCCTGGCTCACCTCGACCACTACCTTGAGCGGTTCGAGGCCAAGGTCTCGGCATCCGGCGGCCATGTCCACTGGGCGCCCGATGCCGAGGCCGCGCGCCGGGCCGTGCTGGAGATCTGCCGCGCCCATAACGCTCGCCTGGTCACCAAGGGCAAGTCCATGGTGGCCGAGGAGATCGAGTTGAACGCGTTTCTGGAGAAGAATGGCCTGGAGCCGGTGGAGACCGATCTGGGCGAATACATCATCCAGCTTCGCCACGAACTGCCCAGCCACATCATTGCCCCGGCCATCCATGTGCGGAAGTCAGAGGTCGCCACCGCCTTTCGCGAGCATCATCGCCACCTGCCTGCCGATCGGCCGCTGGAGGCGCCGCGCGACCTGCTGGACGAGGCCCGTGCCGTGCTGCGCGACCGCTTCCTGGCCGCCGACGTCGGCATCACGGGCGCCAACATGCTGATCGCCGAGACCGGCTCCACGGTCATCGTGACGAACGAGGGCAACGGCGACCTGACCCAGCTTCTGCCGCGCGTCCATATCGTGGTGACCAGCATCGACAAGGTGGTGCCGACGCTGGAGGATGCGAGTATCGTCCTGCGTCTGCTGGCGCGTTCGGCCACCGGCCAGCCCATGAGCACCTATACCACCTTTTCCAACGGTCCCCGCCGGCCCGACGACCCCGATGGACCGGACCATTTCCATGTCATCCTGCTGGACAATGGTCGCTCGCGCATGCTGGGCGGGCCGTTCCAGGACGTTTTGCGTTGCATCCGCTGCGCCGCCTGCATCAATCACTGCCCTATCTACGGGGCGGTCGGCGGCCATGCCTATGGCTCGGTCTATCCCGGGCCCATCGGCTCGGTGCTGACGCCGGGGCTGGCCTCTCTGGAAGAGGCCGCCGATCTGCCCAACGCCTCCACGCTGTGCGGCCGCTGCGAGGCCGTCTGTCCAATGAAGATCCCGTTGCCCCGCATGTTGCGGCACTGGCGCGAGGAGGAGTTCGCCCGCCACCTGACCCCGGCGCGGACGCGCTGGGCATTGCGCGGCTGGGCTTTCGTCGCGCGCCGGCCCGGGCTGTACCGGTTGGGCAGCGCGCTGGCGGCGCGCCTTCTGTCGGGTCTTGGGGGGCGGCGCGGGCGGTTGCGGCGCCTGCCCCTGGCGGGCGGCTGGACGCGCGTGCGCGACCTGCCGACGCCGGCGTCGTCTTCGGGCGGGACCTTCATGGCCCGTTACAAGCGGGGCGAAAGAGCCTAAAATGAAACAGGACAAGGCCCCATGTGGGCGGCGCGGCGGGGCCGCGAGACCCCGCCTCCCTCAATGGAGACTTCGCGCACGATGGCCCGACCGACGCAGGCGGCGCAGGACTACAAGCTTCACGAGCGATTGGCGGAGGCCTACATGGCTGACCGCATCCGCATTCGTATCGACTTCATGCGCCTGAACCGCACCGGCTCGCCGGTCTTCAATCCATGGGAGAACGTCGTTCCGCTGCTCGGGCTGCTGCTGGCCAGTCTGGCCGTGATGCCCTTCAATCTGGTCGCCGGAACGCTGGCACTGATCGGCGCCATGTTCGTCTATGCTTTCCTGGTGCGCCCCTGGATCGCCAATAGGGTGCGGACGCGGACCATTGAGAGCATGTTGAGGAATGCCCACAACTGGCAACTGCTGTGGAGCTATGGCGGGATCGTGGTCACTCTGGCGGACAACCCCCGCATCGGGGTCGTCAGCCCGGCCGGCAACTGGCGCTCCTTCGCGCGCCGGTTCCAGAGCGGTGGAGAACAGGGGCCCGGGCTGGGCGATACGTCCGGCGTCGGCGGGCCGCCGAGCGGGGGCCGCGCTCTGGGCTGACGGGGTCCGGTCCGGCAGCAAGCGGCCGCGCCGGTTGGCACGGCCCCCTGGTCATGGCATGACAGGGGGCGGTCACGGTCACCGCGCGCCCATCCCTTGACGCAGGAGAGATCAAGCCGTGAACCCATCCGCGCGCGACAGCATCCTGAACGGCATCCGGGCCGCGCTGCGCCGCGGCCCGCTGGACCCGTCCGCCGCCGCCATCGCCGACGCCCGCCTGGAGGCGCGGGTGGCGGCCGTCGTTCCGGCCATCGCCCGAGGCCATGGCGCGGCCCTGGTCGAGCGCTTCGTGACCAACGCCGAGGCCGCCGCCGCCACCGTGGAACGTGTCGGCGAGGCCGACCTGGGCGCGGCCGTAGCCCGCTATCTGCGCGCGGCCGACCTGCCCACCGACATTGCCGTCGCCGCCGATCCCCGCCTGGACGCCCTGGAACATACCGCCCCGCTGACCGCGCGGCGTCGTGGGCGACCCGCCGCCGCCGACGTGGTCGGCGTCTCTCATGCGCTGGCCGGCGTGGCGGAAACGGGAACCCTGATGCTGGCGTCCGGTCCCGACAGTCCGTCCACCCTGAACGTGCTGCCGGACATCCATGTCATCGTGGTCCGGGCGGACGACATCGTCGGCGGGTTGGAAGACGCCTGGGCGCGTCTGCGCGTGGCGCATCCGGACGTGCCGCCGCGAACGGTTCACCTCATCACCGGGCCATCGCGCACCGGCGATATCGAACAGACCATTCAGCTCGGCGCGCATGGCCCGCGCCGGCTCCATATCGTTGTGCTTGATGATGGCGCGGCACCCCAAGCGCCGGCCTGACGGCCGCCCGCCCCAGGCTGCCCTGGCGCGCGGCGATACCCTGTCCGAGGCCGATTTGCGGCTTTGGCAGGCGGTCACCCGCTCCGCCACGCCGCTGCCGGGACGACCGACAACGCCGCCGGGTCGGACGGACCCGTCCGGGTCTTCCGCTGTGTCCGATCCGGAACCGCCGCCGCCACGGTCCGCGCGTTTTTTCAACGCGGTGGCATCGGCGCCGGCCGTGCCCGCCGCGCGGCCGGTCAGGGCCGATGGCCCGGCGTCCCCGCCGGAGCGGCGCGCCGGCGAAGGGGCTGGCCTGGACCGGCGCACCCATGACCGGTTGCGGCGCGGCCGGCTGGCGATCGAGGGTCGTCTGGATCTGCATGGCATGACGCGGGAGCGCGCCCATCAGGCCCTGTCCGTGTTCCTGCATCGCGCTCACGAACGCGGCGCCCGCTGTGTGCTGGTGGTGACCGGCAAGGGCAGCAGCCGCGAGGGCGCGGGTGTGCTGCGCCGGGATGTGCCGCACTGGCTTAACCAGGGCGGCTTGCGGGGGATGGTTCTGGCCTTCCATCATGCCCAGATCCGGGATGGCGGTGAGGGGGCGTTGTACGTGCTGTTGCGCCGCCGCCGCCCGGGCGGCCCGCGTCGCGGCGGGGGCGAGGCGTGACCCCGTTCGGCGCCCATCTGCGGGCCTTGCGCGCCCGGCGCGGGCTGACCCTGAGCGCCCTGGCGGCGCGCCTGACGGTCTCCGCCGCCTATCTGTCGGCGCTGGAGCACGGCCATCGTGGTCGGCCCCAGCCGGGGCTGGTCATGCAGATCTGTGGCGCCCTTGATCTGATCTGGGACGAGGCCGAGACCCTCAAGGCGATGGCGGAGATCTCGGCCCCGCGTGTGACCCTGAACACTGCCGGGCTGTCGCCCCGGGCGACAGAACTGGCGAACGTGTTGGCCGCGCGGTTGCCGGATATGGACGACGACACGCTGGAACGGCTGCTGGACGTTCTGGACCCGGATCGCCCGCGCCGCCGCTGCCGGTCGGCTTGACGCTCCCGACCCTCGCGCCCTAGATTTGACCCATCGAACGCAAGGGGGCGCCGGTCCAGGCCGGCGGCCCCACCCAACAAGGAATCCGATTGATGAAACACGTCTCCGACGCCTCGTTCGAGGCCGATGTGCTCAAGGCCGATGGTCCGGTTCTGGTGGATTTCTGGGCCGAATGGTGCGGCCCCTGCCGCCAGATCGCGCCGGCACTTGAGGAAGTGGGCGAGACGATGGCGGGGCGCGTCTCCGTCGTGAAGCTGAATATTGACGAGAACCCATCCACACCGAACAAGTATGGCGTTCGCGGCATTCCTACCCTGATGGTGTTCAAGGACGGTCAGGTGGCGGCCACCAAGATCGGCGCCCTGCCCAAGAGCAAGCTGCTCGACTGGGTCGAATCCGTAGTCTAGCTGTGGATTCTGGCCGTGGATTCTGGCCGTGGGGTTTGGCCGTGGGTTGATTGTCCCTGGCTCGGTTTGATCGGTTCCGGGACGGTCGGTCGTCTGTCCGTCGGCCAGTGACCGGCCGCCGTTGCGCGCGCGGCGCCCGGTTGGCGCTATACCGGCGCTTCGGGGTCCGGATGCTCCGACAGTCGTCGGCGGGCCTCGGCCTCGACCTCGTCCAGGTCGCGCAGGGTCTGGCGCAGATCCTCAAGGCGTTCCGTCAGCAGGACGCGCCGCCGCAGGATGGTGTCGATCAGCCGCCGGAGTTGCGGTGCCTCGGTGGGCTCGACGTCGTACATGTCGATGATGTCGCGGCATTCGTTCAGCGAAAAGCCAAGGCGCTTGCCCCGCACGATCAGCAACAGGCGCACCCGGTCGCGCTCGGAATAGACCCGTCGCGGCCCGACTCGGCGTGGCGCGATCAGCCCCTTGTCTTCATAGAAGCGAATGGCACGCGCGGTCACGCCGAATTCGCGGGACAACTCGGCGATGCTGTAGCTTCGATGAGGGTCGGCCGCAGTCATGGCGGCAGTCTACTCCCACCGAGGCGAAAGGTTGACCCCCTTCGTGGCGACCGCGCGGGGTTCATGGCCGGGCGCGGTATCAGCCGTTCGGCGCCGCCCGCGTGTCCCCGGTTTCCAGCCGGGCCTGGCGGCGAGCCTGCCAGGCGGCCAGCTTTTCGGCCCGCCACTGCTGGGCGACGGTGCGGGCCTCGGCCAGCTCCGCCTGACGGATGGCTTCCTGGCGGGCGCGTTCGGCCGCCTTTTCGGCGGCGCGTTCCTGGGCTTTGGCCAGGATGTTGCGTTCGGCGGGCAGGCCGCGTTCGGCCGCCTGCTCCTGGGCATCGCGCCAGGCAACGCGGAACTTCTTCAGATAGCGTTCCGCATACACCGGAGTTGCCGAATGATAGCGCGTGACCGCCCGTGTCCACGATCCCGTCTCGGCCTGCAGGCGGGTCAGAAAATCAACCGCATAGGCCACGTTCGACTTGGGTTCGAACGCCTTGTCCAGGGTTGGGAAGGCATCGCCGTGATAGCGAAGGTTGATCTGCATGCACCCGACGTCGATGTTGGTCTCGCCTTGGGCCTTCAGGTCGCGCACATGGGCTATGGCGGCGGCCTTGCTGGGGAAGAACTTGCCGACGCTGCCGTTGTTGACCGTCCAGGGCCAGGCAACTCTTGCCTGGCGGTGTTCGTCCCAGCGGCCTGATTCGACCAGCGAGATGGCGGTCAGGATGTCGTCGGGAATGCCCGAGGTCTGCTCTTGAACCGAGGTCTGGTTGAAGCAGAGCTCCCAGTCCGAGACCGGAGCCCCGGCCTGCGCCGTCGGCGTTCCTGCTGCGCCGGAGACCATCAGGAGCGCGAGCACGACCGCCCCGGCCAGCGGGCCCGGGGTGGCGGGCTGGCGTCGCGGCCGTGGCCCGGTCGCGGACGGCCTCGACCGGCCGAGCGCACCAACATGCACGTGACGGGGGCGGGCGAACATGGCGCGGGTCCGTTGCTGCTGCGCACCGCGCTGGGCGGGTGGCGCGAAAACCGAAGGGTCCTTCGGGTTAATGCAAACCGGATGCCATTCGTTCAAGGCGCTCTGACGGGAGAAGCGGCCAGCGCCCGGCGCGGCCTATTCCGCGGCCTGGGCGGCCACCGCCACGGCCGTGATGGCCTCGATCAGGTGGGGCACGATGCTGGCCAGGGCCTCAAGGCCCGGCGTTGGCACGCGCGTGCATTCGTCCATGTACAAGGACCGGTCGACCTCGATTTGCAGCACGTGCACGCCCCGGTCCGGGTCCCCGTAATGCTGGGTGGTAAAGCCGCCGGCGTAGGGTGCGTTAAGCGCGACCCGCAGGCCATGCGCCCGCAGAACCCTTGCTGCGGCCTGCG
>CAYFTQ010000096.1:0-1065 GCA_964346035.1 uncultured Roseospira sp.
GCCCAGTGCAAACCGGCGTTGAACCACTGCGGGCTGTTGGGCGCAGCCATTTGGGTGCACAGCATGGTGCGCATCTCGTCGAAATAGGCGCGCGCGTCCGATTCGGAGTCGAAATATCCGCCCTTCCAGCCCCAATAGGTCCAGGTGCCGGCCAGCCGGTCGAACACCTGCCGGGCGCTGGTCTCGCCGCCGGTACGCTCATCCTCGGGGCGGCCGTCCAGGGCCTCGGCGTCGGCCTCATGGCGCCACAGCCAGTCCGGAACATCGTCCTCGCGCACCGGCCGCAGCGCCGCCGGCACGCCGGCCTTGCGGAAGTATTTCTGCGCCAGCACGTCGCAGGCGACCTGAGACCAGGCGGCCGGAACCTCGATATCGGTCTGGCGGAAAACCACCGTCCCGTCAGGGTTGCGGATCTCGCTGGCGGTGTGGCGGAAGGCAATGTCCGTGTAGGGGTCGCGCCCCTCGGTGGTGAAATGGCGGTCGATGCGCATGGGTAAACCCGTCCCCTTCCCGAATCGGTGACTCCCTGACCCGTCCAGCCGCGCCAGTGTTGTCGGAGCGGTCCGGGGCCGGTTGGCTTGCGTGTCCAAAGTAAAATCCGGCGACCGGTGGCGCCCCGCCGGGGGGCCGCCGCCAAACCGACGGTGTCGGCGCCAGGAAGGAAAGGCTATGCCATTTGGCCAGGCCTTGGCAACGGATATTGTGTCCACAGGGGTGTGGATAACAAAATGTAGGGATTTGATCACAAATGCGAGCCATTCCGGGCCGCCCCCAGGCCGTCCGACGCCGTCATCCACAGCGCCGCCAAGGCTATGCACCGGGTTATCCACGCCCGCACCCGAACCGGCCTTGCGTGATCGCAATGCGCGCCGCGCCTGCCTTGTCGCAGAGTACAGGCAACGAAGGCGGGACCGGCGCCGCGCGCCCTTTGCGGTTATCGTCCCCGAACCACACCCTTCGCTCCGCCCGGCGCGTCCGGCACAGGCATCTCCTCCCCCTCGGAGCCGGACCGCCGGGCGATTTTTCGCCGATCTGTCGGACCCGTCGTCCGGCGCCGGGCTGGCG
>CAYFTQ010000096.1:1165-8719 GCA_964346035.1 uncultured Roseospira sp.
TTCCGAACTCAGGCCGATGCCCTCGTTCGGGTCGATGCACTAGCGGCGAGCCCTGGCCTGTCCCTTGAGGCCTGCCATGACCTCCGTGGCCAGGGCCGCGATCTCGCGCGCGGCGGTGGAGCCGGCCTGATATTCGCCCACGCCCTTGCCCTCCATCATGCTGGCGGCATAGCCGACACGGTTCCCGAGCCGGCTGTGGGCGATGGGAAGCCCCTCCTCCAGCAGTTTTTCCAGCATCGTCTCGGGCAGCCTGCCGCGCGCCGGCATGCGGTTCATGACCACCAGGGCCGGGGTGCTCTCGCGTTCGGCCATGGCCACCGTCGGCGCTGTCGCCCAAAGGTCCATCGGACTGGGCTGGACCGGAATCAACAGCATGTCGGCCGCCCGCACGGCGGCTCTGGCCTCCGTCTCGGCGTGCGGTGGGGTGTCCACGACGATGATGTCAAAGCGGGGCCGCAGACGCTCCAGTTCCGTGCCCAGGCGCCAGCCGGCAACGTCGGACATGTGCAGGGGCGCGCCGTCCGGGTGGTGGGTCTGGCGCCAGGCGTGCCAGGCGGCCAGGCTGCGCTGGGGATCGATGTCCACCAGGCCCACGGTGTTGCCGCGCCGCGCCCAGGTGACGGCCAGATGAACGGCCAGGGTGGTCTTGCCCGCGCCGCCCTTCTGCTGGGCAATGGTGATGATGCGCGCCACCATGAGCGTATCCTTGCCTGTTCGCCCGGCGGTCCGAGGCCGATTGGAAAACATGGTAGCGCCGCCGCCAGCGCCGGTCCATCGCCGTCGCCCGGGGCCGCAAGCGGCCAGGTGCAGCGATGCCGACAACGGGGACACCCTTGAATGCGACAGTCTCTGCACAGGCCTTTAAAGCCGGCGAGTCTTCTGCCTTGGACCAACGGCATCTGACGATGACCGTTGATAAATCGCCGAACCGGCGCCGGCCGTGCCGCCAAGCCCTCGGCCTCCGGACGGGGCTCGTCCCGGCAGAGACGGGCGCACCCCGGCCCATCGCCCGCCATGCGCGAACCCCGGGATCTTGGGGCGGGGACGGGGACGGGGTGTTTCAAGCGGCCATGGCGCCCGGGCCTCCGCCACGCGTGTCATGGTCCGGCAGGGAGATGGACAAGCCGGGCCGGCTTCGGACCCGGAGGCTCCTGAAACCCGGGCGCGGCGCTCAGGTGACCGCTTGGCGCACCTTGGCCGACACCCATTCGCTGAACAGGACCGTCGCCAGGATGACAAGGAAGATCAGCGTCACCTGGGGCCAGGCGAGCACGTTCAGCGAGGCCTGAAGCTGCAACCCGATGCCCCCGGCGCCGACCAGGCCCAGAACGGTCGATTCCCGGATATTGATGTCCCAGCGGAAGATCGAAATGCCGAAAAAGGCGGGCAGGATTTGCGGAACGATGCCGTAATCCAGGACCTGCGCTCTGCTCGCGCCCGTGGCCGCGACGGACTCCACCTGGCTTTCGTCGATCTCCTCGATGGCTTCGTAAAGAAGTTTACCCACGAAGCCGATGGAACGCAGGCCGATGGCGACAATGCCCGCCAGAATGCCGGGGCCGATGACGGCCACCAGCAACAGCGCCCAGATCAGGGAATTGATGGATCGCGAGGCGACGATGATGAACAGCGCGATCGGGCGCACCAGGGTGCGGCTGGGGGTGGTGTTGCGCGCCGCCATGAACGCCACCGGCACCGCGATCAGGATCCCCAGCACGGTGCCGAGGGTGGCGATGTTGAGCGTATCCCAGAGCGGCCACCAGAGTTGATCCAGGTACGACCATCGCGGCGGGATCATGCGCGATCCCAGGTCCAGAGCCTGTTCGGGCGCGTCGGACACGAACGCCCAGATGGTGGTGTGGGTCATGACCTGCCAGCAGAAGCCGAACAGCGCGACCAGCGCCAGCCAGCCCAGCCAGAACGCCAGACGTTCCCGGGGTGAATGGCGGTGCCAGGCGCGGCGCCCGTCGGAACGAGAGATCGAGGGCATTACTTTATCCAACCGCGGATCTGGCTCGACCCGTATTCGGCGAGCATGACGATAAGGATGATAATGAGAAGAATCGCCCCAGCCGAATCGTATTCGTAACGATCAATGGCCGTGTTCAGGGTGGCGCCGATGCCGCCCGCGCCGACGATACCAATCACCGCGCTTTCCCGGAAATTGATGTCCAGCCGGTACAGCGACAGTCCGATCAGGCGCGGCATCACCTGCGGCCGGACGGCATAATCGACGATCTGCCACCAACCGGCCCCGGTGGCCCGCACGGCTTCGGCCTGGCTTTCCTCGATGTCCTCGATATCCTCCGCCAGCAGCTTGGACAGGAAGCCGACGGTCGCAAAGGACAGGGTCAGGAACCCGGCGAACGGACCGAACCCCACCATGGCGACGAAAAGGATCGCGATGATCACCTCCTGAAAGGAGCGCGACACCGCGATGATCCCCCGGCACAACAGATAGACGGGCGGCGGGGCGATGTTGCGGGCGGCGCCGATGCCGATGGGCACCGAGATCAGAATCCCGACCACGGTGGAACAGACGGTCATGGTCAGGCTTTCGCCCAGCCCTTTCATGATGTCGGACCAGCGGCTGGTGAAGTCCGGGACCAAAAACCCCAGGACAAATTGCCAGCCGCGCTCCAGCCCCAACAGAACGCGCATCCAGTCCACGTCCACGGACATCACGGCCAGACCCAGATAGACCAGCAGGCCGCCATAAATGCCCAGCCGCCACGCGCGGCTCTGGATCAGGATGGGGGGCCGGCGCCAGCGCCGCCCCGTCGAGGATGCGAGGGAGAGAGACGTGCTCATAGCCGCGCTTCCAGAGCGCCGTCCCGGCGCAGGGCCTCGGCCGCGTCGCGCCGGTCTTCGGCGGCGGCGTGGCGCATGCGGGTCCAGTCCTCTTCGCCGTAGATGTCGGTCAGGGCCTGATCATCAAGCGTGTCCGACGCCCCGTCGAACACCACGCGCCCCTCGCGCAGGCCGATGATCCGGTCGGTGAAGCCGCGCGCCAGGGGCACGTCGTGAATGTTGATGATGGTCGGCAACGTGCGCTCCGCGCCGATTTCCCGGATCAACCGCATGATCTGGCGCGAGGTCTTGGGGTCCAGCGAGGCGGTGGGCTCGTCCACCAGCAGGACTTCGGGCTCCTGGGCCAGGGCACGGGCGATGCCCACGCGCTGGCGCTGGCCGCCGGACAGGGCGTCGGCGCGCTTGTCGGCGTGCACGTCCAGCCCCACCCGATCAAGCAGCGCGAACGCGGCGTCGACATCGCGCTGGGGGAACCGCCGGGCCAGCGAGCGCCAGAACGACACGTATCCCAGGCGACCGGACAGCACGTTTTCCATCACCGTCAGGCGTTCGACCAGGGCGTATTCCTGAAAGATCATGCCCATGCGCCGCCGCACCAGACGCAACGCGGCGCCGTGGTAGGCGGTGACGTCCACGTCTCCCAGCAGGATCCGCCCGGAGGTCGGCTTCACAAGCTGGTTGACGCACCGGATCAGGGTCGACTTGCCCGCCCCCGAAGGACCGATCAGGCCCAGGACCTGCCCGGCCGGGACTTCGAAACTCACCCCGTCCAGGGCCCGGTCCCCGGTCTTGTAGACTTTGGTCAGGTTTTCGATCCGAAGCATCCGCTCGCCCACACAAAAGAAGGGGGGCGCCGGCCACCCGGCGCCCCGTATCGGGTCAGGGTTAAGCCGTTACTGGCACGCGTAAGACACGTCGTTGGCGGCGTCGATCTTGCGGATGACGTCCCAGTGTTCCTTGAAGGTGATGGGAATGAACTGGGCCTCGCCGGATTTGGAGAATTCCTCTTCCAGGCTGGAGCCCTCCCACTCGAACGTCGCGAAGGCCTCCTTGATCTTGTCCTGCAACTCGGGCGTCAGGTTGTGGGCGATGCCATACCCGGTGGTCGGAAACGTCTGCGACTTGTAGATGCTGACGACCTGATCGGCCTTGATCACGTCGCGCTGAAGCATGCGGTTCAGGACCGAATTGGCGATCGCCGCAGCAATATAGTCCTTGTTGGCGACGCCAAGAATGGAGTTGTCGTGCTTGCCCGAGAAGACCGGGGTGAAGTCTTCACCCGCAACCATGCCGTAGTCGGCCTTCAGGATGGCTGAGGGCGCCTTGAAACCGGAGTTCGAGGTCTGCGAGGTAAAGGCCATCTCCTTGCCCTTGATGTCCTCGACCGAATCGATCCCCGACCCGGGGTAGGTGAGGATCTCCATTTCATAGCCGAAGGAGCCGTCGGCGCTCGCCATCATGGTGAACGGACGGAACCCGGCGCAGGCCACCGCCAGCGGGTTGGAACCGGTGTTGAAGCCGGCGACGTGCAGGCGCCCGGCCCGCATGGCCTCGATCTGGGCGGCGTTGGACTGCACGGGGAAGAACTGGACCGACTTGCCGGTCACCGCTTCCATGTGGGCCAGGAAATCGGACCAGGCGCTTTCGTAGACGGCCGGATCCTCGACCGGCGTATAGGCGAAGATCAGGGTATCCGGATCGACCTGCTGGGCCGGATCGCTGGGGATGTCCGCGATCAGGTCGCCGTCGGCGTCGGTGAACCGACTGTCCAGAGTGAACTCCGCCTGCGCCGCAGTGGGGGCGACGATGCCCAGCGCGAGGGCGCCGGCAATGAAAAGATCTCGCAGCATGCCTTTTTGCTCCTGTCGGTAGCCGTCATGGGAGACGAAACGAATATATTCGGCGGCCCTTGTCCAGGGCAACGGGGGAATACTGTTGGCTTGTCACACTGAATCAAGTGACGGCTTTATGACACAAAGAGGTTGCGGACCATTACCGGGCTTGGGAACACACCAATCGCGCCCTTTTGGCGGGATGGCGCCGGCGGTGCCGCCATGCCCGGCCGGAGACCGGCCAGGCCGGAGTGAGCACGGCGGGTGACCGACTGGCGCCGCCGGTCGGCGATCCGGCCCCTCGATTCGATTGTCATAAAATCGTGGTGGACAGCGCGCCCCATTTCGATCATGTTCGAAACATGAACCCGTCGCTGGTGACCGAGATGATGGCCGCCCTGGCCGCCGAACCCCGCATCCGCGCCATCCAGGCGCTGGTCCGGGCGGGGGCCAAGGGCGTGCCGGCCGGAGACCTGGCCCGCCTGTGCGGCGTGGCGCCCTCGACCATGTCGTTCCACCTGACCCAAATGCGCGAGGCCGGGTTGGTGGAAAGCCGCCGCGAGGGCCGCACGCTTTACTACCTGGCCAACCTGATGGCGCTGGAGACTCTGGGCCACGGGGTCATGACCGGGTTCTGTCCGGCGCTGGTGCCGGGCGCCCGTCCGTTCGTTCCCGCCAAGACTGGAGAGACCGCCATGTCCGCCACCACAGACCGTGACCAGCCGCTCAACGTCCTGTTCCTGTGCACCGGCAACTCGGCCCGCAGTCAGATGGCCGAGGCCATCCTGAACCGGGAAGGACACGGCAAGTTCCGCGCCTTTTCCGCCGGCTCCTTCCCGCGCGACGCGGTGCATCCGCGGGCCCTGGCGCTGCTGCAACGGGCGAACCTGCCGGTCGAAGGACTGCGCCCCAAAAGCTGGGACGAGTTTTCCCTTGCGGACGCGCCGCGCATGGATTTCGTCTTCACCGTCTGCGACGATGCCGCCGGCGAGACCTGCCCGGTCTGGCCGGGCCAGCCCGTGACGGCCCACTGGGGTGTGCCCGATCCGGTGGCCTTCCAGGGAACCGGGGCCGCCACGGCCATTCTGTTCAGCGATGTTTTCCGGATGCTGTTCAACCGCATCTCCATCTTCGTCAACCTGCCGCTGGCCTCGCTCGACAGGCTCAGCCTGAAGCGCAAGGTGGACGCCATCGGCGCCATGCCGCGCGACCCGGAGGCAACCGACCCCGTCGAGGCGTCAACCTGAACACCCGTCCCGTTCCAACCGCAAGGATCCCCATTTATGCCCCTGCGTATCGGCATCAACGGCTTCGGCCGCATGGGCCGGCTGGCGGCCCGCGTTGCCCTGGACCGGGACCTGGGCGAAATCGTCCACGTCAACGAGATCAAGGGCGACGCCGCCCTGGCCGCCCACCTGCTGTGCTTCGACAGCATCCACGGCCGCTGGGGCCGCGTGGCCGAGGCCGACGGCGAGGCGCTGGTGATCGACGGCCGCCGGGTCGGCTATTCGGCCCACGCCGAGCCCGCCGCCGTGCCCTGGGCCGAGGCCGGGTGCGATGTGGTGATCGAGGCCACCGGCCGGTTCCGGTCCATCGAGACGCTGCAACCCTACCTGGACGGCGGCGTGCCGCGCGTGGTGGTCGCCGCCCCGGTGAAGCAGGAGCCGGCGCTCGACATCATCATGGGCGTCAACGACCACCTGTTCGACCCCGCCCGCCACCGCATCGTCACGGCGACGTCCTGCACCACCAATTGCCTGGCGCCGGTGGTCAAGGTAATCCACGAGGGAATCGGCATCGTCCACGGTTCCATGACCACCATCCATGACCCCACCAACACCCAGAACGTGGTGGACATCGCGGACACGGACCCGCGCCGGGCGCGTTCGGCCCTGACCAACCTGATTCCCACCTCCACCGGCTCGGCGACCGCCATCGGCGTCATCTACCCCGAGCTTGCCGGCAAGCTGAACGGCTGGGCGGTGCGCGTGCCGGTGCTGAACGCCTCGATCACCGATTGCGCGTTCGAGGTCGCCCGCGACACCACCGCCGACGAGGTCAACGGCCTGCTGCAAGCCGCCGCTGCCGAGGGTCCACTGGCCGGCATCCTCGGCTTCGAGACGCGGCCGCTGGTCTCCAGCGATTTCGTCAACGATCCGCGCTCCGGCATCGTCGATGGGCCGTCCACGCTGGTGATCGATGATCGCCACGTGAAGCTGCTGGCCTGGTACGACAACGAGTGGGGTTACGTGAACCGCATGGTCGAACTGGCCGCCAAGGTCGCCGAGGCGCGGGCATGAGTGACCTGAAAGCCTATGCCGCCGTCACGGCGGCCTATTGGGCGTTCACCCTGACGGACGGCGCGCTGCGCATCCTGGTGCTGCTGCACTTCCACACCCTGGGCTATGGCCCGCTGGAGGTGGCGACCCTGTTCCTGCTGTACGAGGTCATGGGCATCGTCACCAACTTTGCCGGCGGCTGGCTGGGGGCGCGGTATGGGCTTCGATTGACGCTGCTGCTGGGGTTGGGCGTGCAGGTGTTCGCCCTGGTCATGCTGTCGCTGGTGCAGCCCCATTGGGCGCTGGCGCTGTCGGTGGGCTATGTGATGGTGGCGCAGGCACTGTCAGGCGTCGCCAAGGACCTGACCAAGATGAGCAGCAAGTCCGCCGTCAAGCTGGTGGCGGGCGAGGGCGCGCTGTTCCGCTGGGTGGCGATGCTGACCGGCTCCAAGAACGCGCTCAAGGGCGTGGGGTTCCTGCTGGGCGGGGTGCTGTTGCAGACGCTGGGCTTTCAGGGCGGGTTGTGGCTGATGGCCGCGTCCCTGGCGCTGGTGCTGCTGGCCTCGCTGGTGACGGTTCACGACACCCTGGGCCGGGCCAGGGAAAGCAAGCTGGGCCGCCATCTGTTCAGC
>CAYFTQ010000097.1:0-8626 GCA_964346035.1 uncultured Roseospira sp.
TTTCGGGATCGGACGGGCCGCGACGTCCCGTTCCCGCAGCGATTCCAGGGGAGAAGAGACGTGACACTCAAGCGGCGTGACTTCTTGAGCGGCGCGGCCGCCGCCGGCGCAGCCACCGGGGCCGCCGGTCTGGCGGCACCGGCCGTCGCCCGAGCCCAGGACACCATGGAATGGAAGATGGTCACCACCTGGCCCAAGAACGCGCCCGGTGTCGGGGTCAACGCACAGCGTTTCGCCGACATGGTCACCGCCATGAGCGGCGGGCGCCTGACCATCCGGTTGTTTGCCGCCGGTGAGTTGGTGCCGCCGTTCGAGTGCCTGGATGCCGTTCAGGCCGATACCGCCCAGATGGCGCATTCGACGCCGTACTACTGGGTCGGAAAGTCCCCGGCCTTGAACTATTTCACAACGGTCCCGTTCGGTCTCATGGCCTGGGAACTGAGCGCCTGGATCCACTTCGGCGGTGGCCAGGCCCTGTGGGAAGAGGTCTACGCCCCCTTCAACGTTGTTCCGTTTTACGCGGGGTCGTCGGGGGTCCAGTCCGGCGGCTGGTTCAACACGGAAATCAACGGCCTGGACGACCTCAAGGGGCTCAGGATGCGCATCGCCGGCCTGGGCGGTGAAGTCATGCGCCGGCTGGGCGTCGCCGTGGTGCTGACCCCTCCGGGTGAAATCCAGCCGTCGCTGATGAGCGGCGCCGTCGATGCCGCCGAGTGGGTCGGCCCCTGGCTTGACATCGCCTTTGGCCTTCAGAAGTCGGCCAAGTACTACTACGTGCCGGCTTTCCACGAACCCGGCCCGGGCCTGGAGGTCATCGTCAACAAGGATCGCTATGCCGCCTTGCCCGACGATCTGAAGGCCATCATCAAATACGCCGCTCGCGCCACCTGCGAAACCACCCTCGCTGATTTCACCTTCAACAACATCAAGGTGTTCTCGGAGATGCGGCAGTCCTTCCCCGAGATCGAGTTGCGCGAGTTCCCGGCCGAGGTGGTCGCCGCCATGGGCGAGGCGACCAAGGCGGTGATCTCGGAGATCGCCGAGCGTGACGACCTGACCCGGAAGGTGCATGACGCCTTCATGACCTTCAACCGCCAGGCGGAGGCTTATCAGGCCAACTTTGACCTGCCCGTGCTGCAAATGCGCAAGCGGGTCTTTGGCGGCTAGACCCGTTCGTCCGGGTCCGGACCCAAGCCGGCTGGCCCGTTTGCTGGTCGGCTCTTGTCCTGGCGTGTCAATGCCGCACCCTGCGGAAAGGTTCAACGTTCCACGGGGGGCGGCCGCCACGCGAGGGTCTCTCATTCCTCGGCCGGCACAGAGCCCCGTAGCGATGCCGAGTGGGCGCCAGCCGCCCAGGCGATCCGCGCCTGGCCGCCCGGCCGCCCCGAACCCCGCAACCGAGAACCGAACCGGAGCGCGCGACCCATGTTCATGATCTTCCTGGTCGCGACCTGTATCGCCGTCCTGGCCATCGGCCTCCTGATGATCGGCTGCCGCCTGATCGGGCGTCGTCCGCCGGGCTGGATGATCCCGATGACTGTGGCACTGTCCCTGATCGGCGCCGTGACCTACATGCGCTATAGCTGGGCGGAGACCATCGCCGGGCGATTGCCGGACAGCGTGGTGGTGCTTCAGACCTTCCGCGAAAGCGCAGTCTATGAGCCCTGGACCTATCTCTGGCCCCGCGTCACCCACTTCGCCGCGCTGGACCGGGCCAGCGTGAAAGCTCATCCCGGGCAGCCAGGGATATACCTGGCCGAGCTGATTCTGGTGGCCGAAGGGCGGCGAACCCTGACCGCGCCGCAGGTCGTGGACTGCCGCCAGGGCCGCCGCGCCATGCTGGCCCCGGATACACCGCTTGACCCGACCAACCTGCCTGAGGACCTGGTTTGGATCGACGGCCGCCACCCCGGCTATCTGTTCGACGCGCTATGCGATTGATCGCAGAGCGGCTGCCATTCCGTTGCCGGGGCTTCAGGGCCGGTCGCGCTCATGCCTCCGGGCTGTCGTGGGCGGAACGCTCCGGCACCTCCTGAAGCGCCAACTCCAGCTCCACCACCTCCTCGTCCAGCACGCGGACACGTTCGAAGCCGAGGTTTTCGCAGAAGTGCAGCATCCGGGTGTTGTCCTTCAGGACCTGGCCGACCATCAGCCGTGTCCCGCGCGATCGGCAATAGCGGATCATCTTTTCCAGCAGCGCCACGCCCAGCCCCGACCCCTTGAGATCGGAGCGCACGACGATGGAGAATTCGGCCCGTTCGTTGTCCGCGTCCGTCACCGTGCGCACCACGCCCAGGGTTTCCTCCTCGCCATCCTTGTCCATGTCGCCGCGCGCTATGAAGGCCATCTCGCGGGAATAGTCGATCTGGGTCAGGCGAGCCATCTGGTCGTGCGGCAGTTCCTTAACCAGTCCGAAGAACCGAAAACGGATGTCTTCCGGGGTCAGACGCGAGACGAAGTCATAGTGCTTGGGCTCGTCCTCGGGCCGGATGGGCCGCAGCAGAACCGTTTCGCCGCTGGTCAGCGTGAAGGGCTCCTCCAACTCCTTTGGATAAGGCCGGATCGCCAGGCGGTGCGGCCCGCGCTTCTGCTGTGGGTCCAGCTTGATCCGCGCGTCAACCGCCAGCACCCCATGGCTGTCGGCGAACAGAGGGTTGATGTCCAGTTCGACGATCTCCGGGACGTCGCTGATAAGCTGGGAAACCTTGATCAGCGTCAGGCAGATGGCGTCCAGGTCTGCTGCCGGGCGATCACGGTACCCTTGCAGCCGGCGGAAAATACGCGTGTTTTCAATAAGGTTTCGCGCCAGATTCATGTTCAGCGGCGGCAGGGTCACGGCCCTGTCGGCGATGACCTCGACGGCCGTACCGCCCTCGCCGAACAGGATGACCAGACCAAACACCGAGTCGGTGGCGACACCGACGATCAGTTCATGCGCCCCCGGCCGGCGCATCATCTTTTGCACCGTGAACCCGTCCATGCGGGCGTCCGGATAGGTACGTCCGACGCGATCCTGGATGTTCTGGGCCGCCTGCCGGGTCTCCTCCGGACTGTTCAGGTCCAACACCACGCCACCCACGTCGGACTTGTGGGTGATATCCGGCGACAGGACCTTGACCACCACCGGGCAGCCCATGCGGTCGGCCACTTCGGCGGCCTCGTCCGGCGTGCGGGCGATGTGGGTCTCGACGGTTGGAATGCCATAGGCGGCGAAGACGGCCTTGGCGTCCGGCTCGCTCATGACGAGGTGGCCGGCACTCATGGAGGCATCGACGATCAGGCGCGATACCGTCCTCGCCGGCGAGAACTCCACCGGCAGGGACGGCGGGGTTTCCATCAGCATGCGGCGGTTGCGGGCGAAGGTGACGGTATGCATGAAGGCCCGCACGGCCTGATCCGGCGTTTCATAGGTCGGGATGGAGGCCCGGGCGAACATGCGCCGCGCGTTGGCCACGGCGCCCTCGCCAACAAAGCAGGTGGTAATGTGGGCGCGTTTGTTCTTGCCGGCCAGGTCGATCACTTTTTCGGCGATCTCGTCCGGGCTGCTGATGGCCGTGGGCGCATGCATGACCAGGACCGAGTCCACCTCGGGCGCCTGGAACAGGATTTCCATGGCGGCAGCGTAGCGACTGCCCGGCGCGTCGCCAATGATGTCGATCGGGTTGGCGCCCGACCAGGTCGACGGCAACACGCCGTCCAGCTTTGCGACGGTCTCGTCCGACAGGGTCGCCAGCGTGCCGCGCAAGTCTATCAGGTCATCGACCGCCATCACACCGATGCCGCCGCCGTTGGTCATGATGGCCAGACGCTCGCCATAAAGGCGGCGCTGGTGAGCTACGGTCTCGACCGCCTCGAACAGCTCCTCAAGATTGTACACCCTGAGAATGCCGGCGCGGCGGAAGGCGGCGTCGTAGACATGGTCCGCCCCGGCCAGAGCGCCGGTATGCGAGGCGGCCGCCTTGGCGCCCTCGGCCACGCGGCCGGCCTTGATGGCCAGAACGGGCTTGTTGCGCGAGGCCGCGCGTGCCGCCGAAACGAACTTGCGGGCGTCGCGCACGGCTTCGATGTACAACAGGATGGCGCGAACATCCGGGTGCGTACCGAGATAGTCGATGGTGTCGCCGAAATCGACGTCCAGGTTGTCCCCCAGCGATATGAAGTGGGAAAACCCGATCCCGCGCGGCGTGGCCCAGTCCAGAACGGCCGTACACAGGGCGCCGGACTGGCTGACGAAGGCGACCTTGCCGGGCCGGGCCGGTTCGTGCAGGAAGCTGGCGTTCAGGTTCACGCCCGGCACCAGCAGGCCGACGCAGTTCGGCCCCAGCAGCCGGATGTCATAGGTGCGGGCCATCTCGCCCATGCGATCCTGCGCCGTGCGGCCGGTCTCGTCGGTGACCTGCCCGAGGCCGGCGGTAATGACGATGGCTGCCTTGACGCCCCGTTGGCCCAGGGCCTCGATCACGCCGGGCACCGCCCTGGGCGGCGTGCAGATCACGGCCATGTCGGGCGTCATCGGCAGCGAGGCGATGTCGGGATACGCCAGCACCCCGGCCACCGCATTGTTGCTGGGATGCACCGGCATGATGGGGCCCTCGAAGCCCCCCATCAACAGGTTGCGCATCAACAGGGCGCCGACGGTCTGCGGTCGATTCGAGGCACCAATCACGGCCACGGACGATGGCGCGAAAAGGTGGTCGAGGTTGCGCGTGCTCATATGATGGTTTCCCCCGGGGACACGGCAGCGTCTGTCACGGGATCACCCGATCCCGCATGGCCCCGAGGGTACGCCTTCTGTCCGGCACTGCAAGGCGAACCGGGACGCTGAAAAAGAAAGTTCCGATCGCCGCCGCCGCGCCGTCAATCCGGCACGAACAGCTTGCCCTGAAAAAGAGCCATCATGGTCCGCGCGAACACCGTCACGATGACCACCGTTGTCACGGCCAGCAGGACCCAGCCGACGTACAGGCACCAAGCCTTGCCGTTGATGGCATGGAACTCAAGCAGGGCCACCGTCACGGCCGCCATCGGAAAGGTGTAGGCCCACCACGAGACGAAGAATGGCACCCGCAGGTACTGCCGGATTAGCGAGAAGTTCAGCAGCGTGATGAACAGGGCCAGATGCATCAACACATGCGCGAACGCGTCCAGTGCGGCCACGCGCGGCGCCCCCGCAGGCAGCAGGGTGGCGTTGAGCTGAACATAGGACAGGAATCCGATGGCCGGGGGGGCAATCAGAATGAACAGCGTCGGGATGAACTTGGCCGGCAACTGGTCGTGAAACACGATGCGATAGAACACGATCGTCAACAGCACGATCCAGAACACCATGCCGACCGAAAAAAAGAACCACGACACGTCATGGTATCCCAGTTGCACACCGGTCAGCGGCACCAGCACGGTCCCGACGACGGGGATGAACCAGGCCGGATTGGAATGGTTGATCTGCTGATTATGAACGATCCAGCGGCCGATCAGGCGCACCGTCAACACCAGATGCAACAGCGCCCCCACGCCCCAAAGGGCCAGCGTCAGGCTTTCGCTGTAGGGGCCGGACGCCAGCGACAACAGAAGCAGGCTGATCGACGTCGCCGGGAAAAAACTGGAGCGCACGGGGTGATTGAACTCCGCTATCACCTCGTCGGTGTGGATCAGACACTTGAAGCCATACAGGACCACGATCACGACGAAGGCCAGCGCAGCCAGCGCCAGCACCGCCTCGCCGATCGAGCCCGGAACACCCAGCACGTGATGGGCCTTGCGCCATGCGATGCCCAACCCGGCGATGCCCATGACCAGTGCGAACAGGGGGATGGGAACATGCATCAGCCAGTTCGGCCCGACGCGCCGGGCGTGCTCGGGGGCTGGCTCGACGTCGTTGGGGGACGCGGTTACATCCGACATGGCGTTTGATCCTCTGCTACAAGCCTTTGCGGCGCCTTATACATTATGCTTTCCTAATAAGCAAGTCGGCCGGCTGTCAAAAGACACCGCCGCCCCGGAGGATGCTCACTGTACCCATCAAGGCCCGGTCGCGATTTGACCGGACGCAATTCGGGGCGAAGCCGCAGCCGAAGCTGGAGCTGGAGCCGGGTACCACGGAAAGGCAGCGACACACGATGGCCGCCATCAAGACGCTTGACCACCCGACCGCCCTGCCTTAGCTTAGTAGAGTGGTTTAAGTTAGGTCGGTAGAATGCTAGAAAATATGTATAAACATCTTCTCCGACAAGCCCTGGCGCCCACCCTGCCCCACCGCAGGGCAGGCCGCCCGGCCGGCCGCGCGCGGACGCTGGCATGCCTGGCCGGGCTGGCCCTGCTCACGGCCTGCGGCACCCGTCCTGCGAACATCGGGGAGCCCGGCCTGTATGCGGTCGCGGCCTATACCGGCACGGAGGATTTCATCTGGTGCGTTCCCTATGCGCGCCAGATCTCCGGCGTGCGCATTCGCGGCGACGCCGACACCTGGTGGTCCCAGGCCGCCGGACGGTACGAGCGCGGCCAGACCCCCGCGCCCTATAGTGTACTCACCCTGGAGCCGGACAGCCGGCTGCGGGACGGCCATGTCGCCGTGGTGACGGGCATCGTCGGCCCGCGCGAGATCCGCGTCAGCCACGCGAACTGGGGCTGGACCGCCGGCACGCGAGGGCGCGTCTACGAGCACATGCCGGTCATCGACGTCTCGCCCGCCAATGACTGGAGCCAGGTTCGCTTCAAGCATCCGGCGGTGGGGGGGTTCGGGCGCGCCTATCCTGCGCTCGGCTTCATCCACTCCGGCCGGGTCGGGCCGGAAACCAGGGTGGCGCGGGCGGAAACGGCGCCGCTCGCGCCACGCGCCAGACCGGCCCCGCCGCCGTCATCGCAGACACGGACCCCGGCGGAGACCGTCAGCGCCCGCGCCGCCATGAACCGCCTGTTCTAACCCGGAATCCTCACCGCTCCGGACCCGTCGCCCGAAGTGTTGAACCGCTGCGCTGCAACGCTCGGCCATTGGTCCTATGACGATCGGTGTTGGTCGGCCGACCCAAGGAACGAGGGCCCAGCCGTTGGAACACAGAGCCCGATTCGGTCGGAGGAGCATCCTCATTCTTATGAGAAGAATACGGCTAAAGGTGTGTTTTTATGATATAAGCGACCTATGGATAGAGTCCCTTATGACCATTGCCGCGAAGCGAGGCCATGCCGCCCTGCAATAAGCCATAGAAGACGGTCCAATCTGCGGCGTTTCGCGAAACCGTGGTATCGTTTGTTGCGGGTGCGGTCTTGTCGTTGTGTCATTGTGTTGAAGTGTTCGGCCGCCTATACCCGACTAGAGTGCTGGGATATCCGGAAGCCGGGCCACAGGAGTCCAGGAAGTCGCGAGTTTGAAGCCTTGCCGTCGGCCCGATCCACCCGCGCGCTTGCGTTCGCACCCGAAGGGTTTCGGTTCATCATGTCGCCGTTCGACCACAGATCGGACATCATCGCCCCCCATGGCCTGGAGACGGCCCCCATCGCCATCCTGATGCAGGATGTCAGCGGTCCATGGCTGGCGCTCGACGCTCTGCGAAAGCAGGGCGTCACGGATCTTGCCGCCCACTTCAAGGCCACCCCCAACGCCGTTGCCGAACTGCTGGGATCGGTTCGCGGGCTTCATGCCAACCGTCAGGCCCGCGCCCTGCTGGCCGGCGGCGAGGACCTGGACGTGACGGCTGTCCTCAAGGGCTTCCTGGACCGGACGGAAAACGCCGCCCTGGCCCGCGACAGCCTGCTGGCGCTGTGGGCGGGGGCCGAGATCTTCGAGGGCGAGGGCATCGCCCTGACGGCACAGGGCAGGCCGTTGCGAGTCGTGCTCAACCTCAGTCTGCCGCGCTCGCTGGAAGAGGCGCGTCAAGCCGCAGTCTTTCTCATCGACCGCACCGAAGCCTTTGGCCGCGAGGAGCGCCTCCGCCTGACCTTCGACAAGGCTGCCCACGGCATGGCGCTGGCCGACCCGGACGGCCTGATCCTGAACGCCAATCGCCGTTTCTGCGAAACCCTGGGCGTGGATGAGGACGCTATACATGCCATGCGTATCGAGGACATCGGCGGTGAGGAGAGCCGCGACGAGGAACGGCGCCGGCGTGAGCACCTGCTGTCCGATCCGGCCGCAGACACGGAGGTTCTGGAGAAACGGTTCCGCCGCGCCAACGGATCATTGGTCTGGGTCAAGGTTTCGGCGACCCTGATCCGTGACGACGAAGGCAAGGCCCGCAATCTGCTTTATCAGACCTACGACATGACCAGCGAACGCACCGCGCAGACCCGCGCCGAGACCGCTGAAAGTCAGCTTCTGGGGGCGATCGAGACGGTCGCCGACGACGTGCTGTTGTTCGACGCGGATGACCGTCTGGTTGTGGTCAATACCCATCTTCTCGACAAGGAACCGGACCTGGCCGAGGTTCTGGTGCCGGGTTCCCCGTTCCAGATCATCATCCAACGCATCGCCGAACTGGATCTGATCGCCCCGCCGAAAGACGGCTCGCGCGGCGAATGGCTACGCTGGCGTCTTGAACGGTTCCGGTCCGCCGATCCGGAACCGTTCGAGGTGCGCGCGCGTGATGGCCGCTGGATGCTGATCCGTCAGGGCCGGGCCGCCGACGGCTCGACC
>CAYFTQ010000098.1:0-4943 GCA_964346035.1 uncultured Roseospira sp.
CGTGCGCGAGGTCATCGCGCGGCTGGTGGACGGCTCGCGCCTCGACGAGTTCAAGGCCCTGTACGGTCAGACCCTGGTCACCGGCTTCGCCCGCATCATGGGCTATCCGGTCGGCATCGTTGCCAACAACGGCATCCTGTTCTCGGAAAGCGCGCTCAAGGGCGCCCACTTCGTCGAGTTGTGCAACCAGCGCGGCATTCCGCTCGTCTTCCTGCAGAACATCACCGGCTTCATGGTCGGCCGCAAATATGAAAGCGGCGGCATCGCCCGCGACGGCGCCAAGATGGTGACGGCGGTCAGTTGCGCCGCCGTGCCGAAGTTCACGGTCATCATCGGCGGCAGCTTCGGTGCCGGCAATTACGGCATGTGCGGGCGGGCCTATGCGCCGCGCCTGATGTGGATGTGGCCGAACGGCCGCATCTCGGTCATGGGGGGCGAACAGGCCGCCAATGTGCTGGCGCAGGTGCGCCGGGACGGCCTGGAAGCGCGCGGAGAGGACTGGCCGGCGGAGGACGAGGAAGCGTTCAAGGCCCCCATCCGCGATCAGTACGAAACCCAGGGCCACCCCTACTATGCCTCCGCACGGCTGTGGGACGACGGCATCATAGACCCGGCCGAAACCCGCATGACACTGGCGCTGGGCATTTCGGCGTCTCTGAACGCGCCCATCGGCGAAACACGGTACGGCGTGTTCCGGATGTGATGGGGGCCACCGCCCGAGTTCCTATCCCGACCCAAGGACTTTGACTGATGACCGAAACCCACGACGCCCTGTCCGTTATCCAGGATGATCGCGGCGTGGCCACCGTGACGCTAACCCGCCCTGGCGTTCACAACGCCTTTGACGATGCCCTGATTGCCCGCCTGACCGAAACCTTCACCGCGCTGGGGCGGAACCCGGCCGTGCGCATCGTGGTGCTGGAAGCCGAAGGCAAGAGCTTCTCCGCCGGCGCCGACATCAACTGGATGCGCCGCATGGCCGGCTATTCGCGCGACGACAACGTCGCCGACGCCAAGGCCCTGGCCGCGATGCTGGAGGCCATCGACCGGTGCCCGTGCCCGGTCGTGGCGTTGGTGCAGGGCGCGGCCTACGGCGGCGGCGTCGGCTTGGTGGCGGCATGCGACATCGCCATCGGCTCGGCCAACGCCACCTTTGCCCTGTCAGAGGTCAAGCTGGGCATCCTTCCGGCGGTTATCAGCCCCTATGTGCTGGCCGCCATCGGCCCGCGCGCGGCCCGGCGCTACATGCTGACCGGCGAGCGCTTCGACGCCGAGGAAGCGCACCGGATCGGCCTGCTGCATGACGTGGTGGGGCGCGAGGAGCTGACCGGGGCCGGCGCGCTGATGGTGGACTCCCTGCTGGCCGCCGGCCCCGGCGCGCAGACCGCCGTCAAGGATTTGCTTCGTGCGGTCAGCTTCCGTGATCCGGCCTCGGTCATGGACGAGACCGCCTCGCGCATCGCCACCATCCGCGCCTCCGACGAAGGCCAGGAGGGGCTGGCCGCCTTCCTGGAAAAACGCCAACCGGCCTGGATCAAGGAGGCCTAGGCGGCCATGTTCAGCAAGATCCTGATCGCCAACCGGGGCGAGATCGCCTGTCGCGTCGCCCGCTCCTGCCGGCGCCTGGGCGTGCGTACGGTGGCCGTCTATTCCGACGCCGACGCCGACGCCATGCACGTCGATCTGTGCGACGAGGCCTGGCGCCTGGGGCCGGCGCCGGCGGCAGACTCCTATCTGCGCGCCGACGCCATCCTGGAGGCCGCGCGACGAACCGGCGCCGAGGCCATCCACCCCGGGTACGGCTTCCTCTCGGAAAACGCCGCCTTTGCCCGCGCCTGCGCCGAGGCAGGTATCGCGTTCATTGGCCCCTCGCCAGAGGCCATCGTGGCCATGGGCTCCAAGTCCGAATCCAAGCGCCTGATGGCCAAGGCCGGCGTGCCGCTGGTGCCGGGCTATCACGGCGCTGACCAATCCATCGAAGCACTGCGCGCGGCCGCCGACGAGATCGGCTATCCGGTCCTGGTCAAGGCCTCCGCCGGCGGCGGCGGCAAGGGCATGCGCGTGGTCGAAACCGCCGGCGCCCTGGTCGACGCCATCGACGGTGCCCGGCGCGAGGCCGCCAGCGCGTTCGGCGATGATACCCTGCTGATCGAAAAGTACCTGGACGCGCCGCGCCATGTGGAAATACAGGTGTTCGGCGACAGCCATGGTCAGGTCGTACACCTGTTCGAGCGTGACTGCTCCATCCAGCGTCGGCACCAGAAGGTGATCGAGGAAGCCCCCGCCCCCGACCTGCCGGCGCCGACCCGCGCCGCGCTGGGTGCCGCCGGCGTGGCGGCCGCCAGGGCCATCGGCTATGTCGGTGCCGGCACGGTGGAATTCCTGTACCAGAACGGCGCCTTCTACTTCATCGAGATGAATACGCGTCTTCAGGTGGAACACCCGGTCACGGAGATGATCACCGGCCAGGACCTGGTTGAATGGCAACTGCGGGTGGCCGCCGGCGCGCCATTGCCGCTGGCGCAGGAGGCGCTGGCCGTCGCCGGCCACGCCTTCGAGGCGCGCGTCTACGCCGAGGACCCGGCCGGCGGGTTTCTGCCCTCCATCGGACGGTTGCGCCACCTGCGACCGCCGCCCGAGGGACCCCACATCCGCGTTGATACCGGGGTCCGGCAGGGCGACCGGGTGTCCATGCACTACGATCCCATGATCGCCAAGCTGATCGTCTGGGACGCCGACCGTGCCGCCGCGCTGCGCCGCCTGAGATCCGCACTTGAAGCCTATCAGGTGGTGGGCGTGACCACCAATCTGGAGTTCCTGGGCGGTCTGGCCGCGCATCCCGCCTTCGCTGACGGCGCGATCGACACCGGGTTCATCGACGCCCATCACGCCGATTTGTTCCCCGAGGCCAAGGCGGCCGACGACGGCGTCCTCGCCCTGGCCGCCCTGGACGTGCTGCTGCGTCGCCAGGCGCAGGCGGCGGCCACGGCGGCGCGCTCGGCCGATCCCCATTCGCCCTGGCATGCGACCAACGGCTGGCGGCTCAATGACGCCAACTATCAACGTATGACGTTCCTGGACGACGGCATGCCGTGCGCGGTGACCGTACACTATCGCCCGGACGGCTATCGGCTCGATCTGCCTGGCGGTTCCGTCATGGCCCGTGGCGAGATCGACCCGGATGGCAATCTGGTCAGCGACATCGATGGCTTCCGCCGCCGCGTGACGGTGGTCCGCCAGGGGCGGGATCTGGTCATTATGGATCGCGGCCGACAACACCGCCTGACCCTGGACGATGCCGCCAGCCGCGCCGCCGAACGGGGCGGCACCGGCGACGGCCTGACAGCACCCATGCCGGGACGTGTCATCCGTGTGCTGGTGGAAGCCGGGGAAACGGTGGAAAAGGGCCGGCCCCTGATGGTATTGGAAGCCATGAAGATGGAACACACCATCACCGCGCCGCAGGCCGGCACGGTCACGGATGTTCTGTTTGCCGCCAACGAGCAGGTCGAGGACGGCGCAACGCTGCTGGCTTTCGAGCCCGAGGGAGACTGACGGATGACTGAGCCGCAAGCCGATCCGGACGGCGCCCTGAGGGACGTCCTGCTCGGGTTTTCCGTTCGCGTGCGCGATGCCCAGCAACTGGCCCGTCGGCTGGGGTACGTCGCCGCCAGCGTCGAGGAGAACATCGAGGACGTCTCGGATTTCCACGCCGCCGTGGAAACGTTGCTGGGCGCCGCACCGGTCTCGGATTCGGCGGCGCGGCTGCTGGCCGTCATGACCGATGAAGACCGAACGGTCCTGCGCGAGATGCGGCGAGCCCGCAACAATCTGGTCTATGACTTTTTCATCGACCATACACTGGAAAAGCCCGACGGAAGCCCCGACGTCGAGGCATTGCGCCGCGCCGCCGCCGCACTGGAGTCGATCGCCGCGATCCTGGAACGCGCCCTCACCTTGACCGGACGGCTTGAGATCGCGCTGGCCGGCGCCGATTGATCCTGCTCCGGCCCGCGCCTCTCCCCGCAACAAGGCCCGATTGATGAGCACCACCAGCCCGCCCGAGCGCATCAGGATCGTCGAGGTTGGACCGCGTGATGGCCTTCAGAACGAGCCCGGCTCCGTCAGCACGGCCACCCGCGTCGCCCTGATTGATGCCCTGGGGGCGGCCGGCCTGCCGGTGATCGAGGCCGGCAGCTTCGTTTCGCCGCGCTGGGTGCCTCAGATGGCCGATACGGCCGAGGTGCTGGCCGCCATCCGGCGTCGCCCGGGCGTGTCTTATCCGGTGCTGGTGCCGAACCTGAAGGGACTGGAGGCCGCTCGTGCCGCAACCGGGGTCGAGGAGATCGCCGTGTTCGGCGCCGCCTCGGAGTCCTTCTCGCGCCGCAACACGAACTGCTCCATCGACGAGGGACTGGCCCGTTTCGCCGATGTTTGCGCCGCCGCGCGCCAGGCCGGATTGCGGGTCCGGGGGTATGTGTCTTGCGTGCTGGGCTGTCCCTATGACGGCACCATCGACCCCCGGCAGGTGGCGCGGGTCGCCGGGGCATTATACGATATGGGGTGTTACGAGGTTTCGCTGGGCGATACCATTGGCACGGGGACACCCCGCGCCGCGCGCGCCATGGTCGATCATGTGTCGCAGCGGGTTCCGGTCGAACGATTGGCGGCGCATTTTCACGATACCTATGGTCAGGCGTTGGCCAACCTGCTCGCCGTCATTGAACGCGGCGTGGCCACGGTGGACAGTTCCGTTGCGGGGCTGGGCGGCTGCCCCTATGCAAGGGGCGCTAGCGGCAACGTGGCAACGGAGGACGTGCTTTACATGCTTGACGGCATGGGTATTGAGACCGGCGTGCGCCTGGCTGGCGTCCTGCGGGCGGGCTCTGCGGTGTGTGCGGCTCTCGGGCGCCCCCCCGCGTCGCGCGTCGGGCGCGCGCTGG
>CAYFTQ010000098.1:5043-8610 GCA_964346035.1 uncultured Roseospira sp.
GGGGGGGGGACCCTGGTGGTCCGGGAAAGGGCGTTGGCGAAGGAACCGGAATGCAGTCGTACAGCCTTGAACGCCTGAACTTTTTGATTGTTGACGACAACAAGCACATGCGTGCGTTGGTCAAGACCATCCTGCACGCCCTAGGCTCCAAACACGTTCAGGAAGCCGCCGACGGCGCCGATGCCTTTAAGGAATTGCGGCACTTTCCAGCCGACATCATCATCTGTGACTGGAACATGTCGCCTCTGGACGGGCTGGATTTCGTCCGCCTGGTGCGCACCGGCAAGGACAGCCCGAACCCGTTCGTGCCCATCATCATGTTGACGGGCCATACGGAAATGCACCGCGTGGTCGAAGCCCGTGACGCCGGCGTGCATGAGTTCCTGGCCAAGCCGATCTCGGCCAAGTCCCTGTATTCGCGCATCAAGGCCATCATCGACCGGCCGCGCCCCTTCGTGCGGACCAAAACCTACTTCGGCCCCGACCGGCGCCGTCGCCAGATCGCCTGGAAGGGCACCGAACGCCGCAAAGCCAACCTTGAGGCTGCCCAGGCCAAGGCCCGGGGCGGGGAAGACGCCGAGGCCTCGCTGTCCCAGGACGAGGTCGAGGCGCTGTTGCGGGGCGGCTGAACGCGACGGGCCGGCGCGCGACCCGCGCCAGCACGGCGGTTGACGACGACGAGGCCGGCAGGCCATCTCAGGCAGGAGGCATCGCCATGGCCAACGTGGACCAGGATCACGAAGACGACCGGGAAGCCACCTTCATCAGGCCCCCGGACAGCCTGACCGGCAAGGTCCGGATGGGAGCGGGCGGCGTGGACGCCGAGGCCCTTCAAAAAGCGGAGGCCCTGATCGCCAACCTCCAGGGCGACTATCTTGAGTGGGCAACGGAGGACTCGGAGCACCTTTTGCGGGCACTCGCTCACCTGGAATCCGGCCCCGATGACAAAACCGCCGCGCGCGATGACTTGTTCCGCGTCGCCCACGACATGAAGGGCCAGGGCGGCAGCTTCGGCTATGATCTGGTGACGATCGTCGGGGACCGCCTGTGCCGGTTTCTTGAAAATGCGTCCAACCCCATGACCGACACCCAATTGAAAGCCGTACGCCTGCACGTCGAAACCATGCGCCTGATCATCACGCGACGTATGGAAGGCGATGGCGGAGCCGCCGGGGCCGAGCTCATCTCAGGCCTGGACCAGGTCATCGACAAGGTCGGCCTCTGACGCCGACGAACCGCGCCGCGGTTGCCGACTCGGCGCGGCGCCGGACGGTCCCGGGACCGATCCCGAACGCGGTTGCGAGGGGCCGAGGCGGCCACCATATCCAGGATGGCCGCCGCATCGCGCGGCGTGCAAACCGCACGGCGCTCTTGGGACTTGGTCCGATCCATTGCGACACCGTACAATACGTGCGTCGGGCGATACGGGCGCGGCCGAAGGAGCGGCCCGGGCTTGGTGCGCGCCCCTTTGTCCACGGGTCCGGGGCCACGGGTCCGGGGCCTTGCCTTGCCCCGTTGAGAGAGCCTCGATTGACGGATGATCATGACTGTTGCCGTGAGTTTGTTGCCATGACCCCTGCCAATGGACCCCCGCGAGGTTCTGACAACGACGACGGCCGGAACGGCGACGGCCCCAACACCGGCGTTGTTATAAAGACGCGGCCGAAGACCAAGAAACCGGCCATGTACAAGGTCTTGATGCTGAACGACGACTACACACCAATGGAGTTCGTTGTCATGGTTCTGGAGCGGTTCTTCGGCAAGACCCACGAAGACGCCGCGTTGGTGAACATGCAGCATGATCTGTGTGGCCTCTTCGTGGGTCTTGCCGAAGAGGCCACACAGATCATGCTGCATGTTCACCAACGCGGCGTCGGCATTTGCGGGGTCTATACGTACGAGGTCGCCGAGACCAAGGTGACTCAGGTCATGGATCTGGCCAGGCGCAACCAACATCCGCTGCAATGCACCCTGGAGAAGGAATAGCGGCCCATGCTGTCCCGTAACCTTGAAATGAGCCTGCACCGGGCGCTGGCGCTGGCGGCGGAGCGCAACCACGAATATGCAACGTTGGAACACCTGCTGCTTGCCCTGGTCGATGACCAGGACGCGGTGGCGGTGCTGAAGGCCTGCTCGGTGGAAGTGGACCGCCTGCGCGACCAGTTGACAGCGTTCGTTGACAACGAACTGGGCGGGCTGGTGGTGGACCGGCTGGACGGCGACCCCAAGCCCACGGCCGGGTTCCAGCGCGTGGTTCAACGCGCGGCCATCCATGTGCAAAGCTCCGGGCGCGAGCAGGTCACGGGCGCCAATATCCTGGTGGCCGTGTTCGCGGAACGCGAATCGCACGCGGTCTATTTCCTGCAGATGCAGGACATGACCCGCCTGGACGCCGTCAACTACATCTCGCATGGCATCGCAAAGGCACCGGAGAAGACCGAGGCCCGCGGCCCCCAGGGCACGACCGAGGGCTCGCGCGAGGAAGAGGTCGTCAAGAAGGGCCAGGAGGCCCTGGACGCCTATTGCGTCAACCTGAACCGCAAGGCCGCCGACGGCCGCATCGACCCGCTGATCGGTCGCGACCCGGAGGTCGAGCGCACCATCCAGATCCTGTGCCGACGCACCAAGAACAACCCATTGCTGGTGGGCGACCCGGGCGTCGGCAAGACCGCCATCGCCGAGGGCCTGGCCAAGCGCATCGTGGACGATGCCGTCCCGGCCGTGCTGCGCGAGGCCACGATATTCGCACTCGACATGGGTTCGCTGCTGGCCGGAACCCGCTATCGTGGCGACTTTGAGGAGCGTCTGAAGGCCGTCATCAAGGAACTGGAGGATTTCGACGGCGCCGTCCTGTTCATTGACGAGATCCATACGGTCATCGGCGCCGGCGCCACCTCCGGCGGCTCCATGGATGCATCGAATCTGCTCAAGCCGGCGCTGGCCTCCGGCTCCCTGCGGTGCATCGGGTCCACGACCTACAAGGAATTCCGCAACCACTTTGAAAAGGACCGCGCGCTGGTTCGCCGGTTCCAGAAAATCGACATAAACGAACCCAGCGTCGATGACACCATCAAGATCGTCATCGGCCTGAAGCCATACTACGAGGACCACCACCAGGTCCGCTACACCAATGACGCGGTGCGCGCGGCGGTCACGCTGTCTTCCAAGTACATCAACGACCGCAAATTGCCGGACAAGGCCATCGACGTCATCGACGAGGTCGGCGCGGCGCGCATGCTGGTGCCCGAAAGCCGGCGCCGGAAGACGGTCACGGTCAAGGACATTGAAGACATCATCGCAAAGATCGCGCGCATCCCGCCCAAGACGGTCTCACGCGATGACCAGACCGCCCTTGCCAACCTGGAACGCGACCTGAAAACCATGGTGTTCGGCCAGGACGGCGCCATCGATGCCCTGTCCAGCGCCATCAAGCTGGCCCGCGCCGGCCTGCGTGAACCGGAAAAGCCGATCGGCTGCTATCTGTTCTCCGGCCCGACCGGCGTCGGCAAGACCGAGGTCGCACGCCAGTTGTCCCGCACGCTGGGCGTGGAACTGGTGCGATTCGAT
>CAYFTQ010000099.1:0-8569 GCA_964346035.1 uncultured Roseospira sp.
AGGCGATGACCCGGCCCGGCTCCAGCCCGCAGGACGCCGCCACCACGACCTTCGGCTTGGCGTCGTTGATGCGGGTGGCCAGCTCGTTGGCCGCGAAGCCGCCGAAGACCACGGAATGGATCGCGCCCAGGCGCGCGCAGGCCAACATGGCAACCAGCGCCTCGGGCACCATCGGCATGTACAGGATGACCCGGTCGCCCTTGCCGACACCCTGGTCGGCGAGCGCGCCGGCGAACGACGCCACGCGGTTTTTCAGGTCGCCATAGGTGATGTGCTGCTGGGTGCCGGTGATCGGGCTGTCATGGATGATGGCGAGACGCTCGCCGTGACCGGCCTCCACATGGCGGTCCACGCAGTTATAACAGGTGTTCATCTCGCCGCCGACGAACCAGCGATAGAAGGGCGGGTTGGAATCGTCCAGCACCCTATCCCAGCGCTTGACCCAGTCGATGTCCTCTGCGGCCTTGCCCCAGAAGGCAGCCGGGTCGCTCAGGGACTGACTGTGGGCGTCCTGGTAGGCGTTGGACATGGCGCACTCTCCTCGGGCGGGATCGGGTTGCAAAGCATCGCGCCAGCGGGCGCGCGGGAAGCAAAATTGCGTACCGGACGCCTGAACGCAACACCGAATAAAGGGGCATCGGGCCGAAGCGCGCCGGAAGCATCGCGCCAGGCTTCGGAACAGCCGCCCCCGGAAACACGAAAGGGCGGCCCGAAGGCCGCCCCCAGATTGGTCCCCGTTTGGACGTCCGCTCGGGAATCGGTGCTCTCGGATCCGGGCGCCCCGGGGTCGGGTCCGGATTTTCCTGGACAGGTCAGGAACCGGACGCGAACGTCACGGAACAATCGTTGCCGAGGGGTTTCCCCGGATCATGCGGCAAGGTGCAACGCCGCATCGCGGGATTCAGGCCGGCGCCGACATGCGGACCATTTCGTCCTTGATGGCCAGCTTCTGGCGTTTCAGCGTCGCGATCAGACTGGTATCCGGCTGCGGTTTGGCCGATTCGGTTGCAAGAATCGTATCCAATTCAGTGTGCCGGTTACGCAGGGCATCCAACCTTGCATCACGACCCATGACAGGACCCTCCTGATCAGGTGAAACAACGCCGTCAGTGTAGCCACGCCGCCCGGATCGATAAAGCGTTTCCCGGCGTTGCTGAGCAATTTTATCGGATTTGCGCTTGATCCAGGGCGGCGAATCCGTAGTTTGGAGGATTTTTTCCGAAATGACCGTCTCCCCACCGCTCGTCGTCGGAATCAGCGGCGCGTCGGGAATCGCGTATGGTGTGCGCCTGCTGGAGGTGCTGCGCCGACTCGACATTCCCACCCACCTGATCATGACCCGTGCCGCCGAGGTCACGCTGGCCTGGGAAAGCCCCCTGAAGGTCGGCGACGTCAAGGCGCTGGCCACTGTGACGCACCGCATCGACGACATGACGGCGGCCCCGTCGTCGGGGTCGTTCCGCACCCGTGGCATGATCGTCGCGCCGTGTTCGGTGCGCACGCTGGGCGCGGTCGCCGCCGGCGGCGGCGATACCCTGCTGGCGCGGGCCGCCGACGTGACCCTGAAGGAACGTCGCCGCCTGGTGCTGATGGTGCGGGAAACACCGCTGCACCTGGGCCACATCCGGGCCATGGCGGCGGTCACCGAAATGGGCGCCGTAGTGGCGCCGCCCATGCCGGCCTTCTACAGCCAGCCGCAATCTCTGGCAGACGTGGTCGACCATGGGGTTGGTCGGGTTCTGGACCTGTTCGACATCGACGCCGGCCTGGTCAGCCGGTGGCGCGACACGAAAACGCCGCCCTCCGACTGACTGGATCGCGCGCCGCCATCGGCGCGCCCCGTCCGACGCCGGGCCGGAGTCACACCGCCTGGCTGTGCCGCTTCTCACCCACGTTCAGATAGGTATCGAACTTGGCCGCCACGGCGCGCACCAGCGGCCGGCCCATCTCGGTCACGCGCAGGCGGGCGCCTTCGCGCACGACCACGCCGTCGCTTTCCAGGTCGGCCAGTTGGTCCAGCTCACTTTGGAAATCCGAGGCCGAGGCGCCGTGCGCCGCCGCCACCGTCTCCAGATCCACGCCAAGGTCACACATCAGGCGTTCGATGATGGCACCGCGCAGCTTGTCTTCATGGCTGATGGCCAGGCCACGCGTGATCGGTACGGTGCCGGCGCGAACCGTGCGCTTGTAGGCGCCGATCTCACCCTGGTTGCCGATATAGCCCTGCGGCAACGATCCGATGCCGGAGGCGCCGAAGGCGATCAGCGCCGGTGCGGTATCGGTCGTATAGCCCTGGAAGTTGCGGTGCAGTTCCTGCTTGTTGAGCGCCAGGGCCAGTTCGTCGTCCGGCGCGGCGAAGTGATCCAGCCCCACCGAGACATAGCCGTTATGGACGAACCGGGCCGAGCCGTTGATGTACTGGCTCCAGCGCTCGGGCACGCTGGGCAGGGCGTCTTCCTCGATCATGCGCATGTGGGTGCGCATCCACGGCACATGGGCATAGCCGAAATACGACACCCGGCGCGGCTTCAGCGCCAGGGCGCGGTCGATGGTTTCCTCGATGCTGGCCGTGGTCTGATAGGGCAGGCCGTACATCAGGTCCATGTTGATGTCATGGATGCCGTACTTGCGCAGCCAGCCGATGACCTCTTCGACCATCTCGAACGGCTGCACGCGGTGAACCGCCTCCTGAACTTTCGAATTGAAGTCCTGCACGCCGATGCTGGCGCGGGTCACACCGACCTCGGCCATGGCCTTGCAGTAGTCCTCGGTGGCGGTACGCGGGTCCATCTCGACCGCGATCTCGGCGCCGTCCATCATGGTGAAGCGGGTGCGCAGATGGCGGATCAGGCGCACGAAGTCGTCGGCGCTAAGGATGGTCGGGCTGCCGCCGCCGAAGTGCATGAACTTGAAGCCCATCTTGGCGGGCATCAGGTCGGCGATCAGATCGATCTCGCTCAGCACGGCGTTCAGGTAATCCGCGACCGGGTCATAGCGCTTGGTGATCTTGGTATGGCAACCGCAGAACCAGCACATTTCCTCGCAATAGGCGATGTGGGTATACAGCGACAGCGGCGTCGCGGGGTCCAGTTCGCCCAGCCAGCGCGCGTAGGTCTCGGGACCGACGGCGGCCGAGAAGTGCGGCGCGGTGGGATAGGAAGTGTAGCGCGGAAGCCGCAGATCGTACTTCGCGGCCAGGTCCTGTATGGTCATGGCGATCCGTCCGTTTCTTGCCGATGGGCCCTACTGTACAGCGCCACGGCGCGCAAAAAACCTATATTTTCCGTATTGTCCCGCCCGTCAACAGGGAGCGTTCCCCACCATGCCCCGTTTCGCAGCCAATCTGTCCACACTGTTTGCCGACGTGCCGTTCCCGGATCGCCTCGCGGCCGCTGCTGGCGCCGGCTTCAAGGGCGTGGAGTGCCAGTTTCCCTATCAGTTCAACGCCGAGGGCCTGGCCGACCTGGCTGCCATGCACGGGGTGGAAATGGTGCTCTTCAACGCACCGCCGGGCGACTGGGCGGCGGGGGAACGCGGGCTGGCGGCGCTGCCGGGCCGCGACTCGGAGTTCCGCGACACCATCGAACTGGCCCTGGATACGGCTGACCTGCTGCACTGCCGCCGCCTGCACGTCATGGCCGGCATCGTCGCGGAAGAGAACTGGGGGCCGGCCCTCGACACCTATCTGTCGAACCTGGCCGCCGCCGCCGACATGGCCCGGGATCATGGCGTGACCGTGCTGATCGAGCCCATCAACCCGGTTGACATGCCGGGCTATTTCCTGACCCGTCCCGAAGACGCCGTGCGCGTGATCGAGGACATCGGTCACCCCAATCTGGCCCTGCAACTGGATCTGTATCACGCCCAGATGGAGCGCGGCGCGCTGGCCGATACCATCGAGGATGCCTTCGGCCACATCGCTCACGTCCAGATTGCCGGCGTTCCCGGCCGGCACGAGCCCGACGCCCAGGGCGAGGTCAACTGGCCGTATCTGTTCCATTTGCTGGATGCACACGGCTACGGCGGCTGGATCGGCTGCGAGTACCGCCCGCGTGCCGGCACCGCCGCCGGCCTGCGCTGGGGCCGCGCCTGGGGGCTGGGGGGCGAGGGCGGCGCCACCACCACCACCGGGTGAAGGCCCGGGAGCAATCATCGGACAACCGTCCCGCCCCGTGGGGGGCTTTGACGGCATGCCCGGAAACACCGGACCCCCCCCAACGATCACGGAGCCCCTGCCATGCCGATCGATACCGATGACCTGGAGCCGCGTCCGGTGCTGGCCCGGCCCCCCGCGCTGGAAGCCCTGTCCATCGACGACCTGACGCACTACATCGGCCAACTGGAGGCCGAGATCGCCCGTGCCCGCGCCGCCATCCAGGCCAAGGGCGGCGCCCGCGCCAGCGCCGAATCTGTGTTCAAGACCGACTGAGCGCGCGCGCGGCCGTTGCGCGCCGGCCCGCCCGTGGGGCATGGTGCGGCCACCGCTTCCGCAAGGATTCGCCTGCATGAGCGCACCCCGCGTCCACCTGTTCGATTCCACCCTGCGTGATGGCGCCCAGACCCATGGCGTCGATTTCTCGGCCGCCGACAAGGCGGCTCTGGCCATTGCCCTGGACGACCTCGGCATGGACTACATCGAAGGCGGCTGGCCCGGCGCCAACCCCACCGACAACGCCTTTTTCGCCGCCCCTCCGGTGCTGAACCGGGCGCGCTTGTGCGCCTTTGGCATGACCCGGCGCGCCGGCCGCAGCGCCGACAATGACCCCGGCCTGCGCGATCTGCTGGAGGCCGAGGCTCCGGTCGCCGTGGTGGTCGGCAAAAGCTGGGATTTCCAGTGCCGGGTCGCGCTGGGCGTGGAGCCGGACGAGAACCTGCGCATGATCGCCGACAGCCTGGCCTTCATGGCGCGAGAGAAGGCCGAGGCGATGTACGACGCCGAGCACTTCTTCGACGGCTACAAGGCCAATCCGGGTTATGCCACCGCCTGCGTCAAGGCCGCGCTGGACGCCGGCGCGCGCTGGGCCGTGTTATGTGACACCAACGGCGGCGCGCTGCCGCACGAGGTCGAGGCCATCGTTGCCGCCCTGGTCGCCGATGGCATCCCGGGCCAGCGGCTGGGCATCCACTGCCACAACGACAGCGATGCCGCCGTGGCCAGCTCGCTGGCCGCCGTGCGCGCCGGCTGCCGTCAGGTTCAGGGCACCATCAACGGCCTGGGCGAGCGTTGCGGCAACGCCAACCTGGTCTCGGTGATTCCGGCCCTGATGCTGAAGATGGGCTTCGACGTCGGCCTGTCGGCGGACGGTCTGGCGCGCCTGACCGAGGTTTCCCGCGCCCTGGACGAACGCCTCAACCGCGCCCCAAACCGCCATGCGCCCTATGTCGGCGCCTCCGCCTTCGCCCACAAGGGCGGGCTGCATGTCTCGGCGGTGGAGAAGGACCCCAGCTGCTACGAGCACATCGATCCGGCCGCCGTGGGCAACCGGCGCCAGATCCTGGTCTCGGATCAGGCCGGACGGTCGAACGTGCTGTCGCGCCTGCGCGAGGTCGGACTGGACGTCGATCCCGACAACCCCAAGGTCGCCCGCGTGGTCGAGGAAGTGAAACTGCGCGAGTTCCGGGGGTATGCTTATGACGGCGCCGCAGCGTCGTTCGAACTGCTGGCGCGGCGCCTGCTGGACCGCGTGCCGGACTATTTCCGCCTGACCAGCTTCCGCGTCATCGACGAGCGACGCTGGAACGCGCGCGGCGAGTTGATCACGCTGTCCGAAGCCACCATCAAGGCCGTCATCGGTGACGAGCCCCACATGACGGTGGCCGAGGGGAACGGTCCCGTCAACGCGCTGGATGCCGCCTTGCGCAAGGTGCTGGTGCCGGTCTATCCGCAACTGGGCGACCTGCGGCTGGTGGACTACAAGGTCCGCATCCTGACACCGGAGGCCGCCACCGCCGCCGTCACCCGGGTGCTGATCGAAAGCGCGGACGGTCAGGGCAACCGCTGGACCACCGTCGGGGTATCGCCGAACGTCATTGATGCCTCATACAGCGCCTTGCACGATTCCATCACATACAAGCTGTTCGGCGCCCGGGTGCCGGCCCGGGAAGGGGCGGACGCGGCCGCCGAATAGCCCACGACCTGACGTCTTGACGACCTGACACCTTGACGAATCAGGGGGCGCCGGCCAAGGTGTCGCTCCGGTTTGGTGGCGTTTCGCGACGAGGCTTGAGGCCATGCAGAAGATCTTCGTGTTGCTGAAATGCGAACGCGGCCACGCCTATGACGTGGCCGCCGCGTTGGTGGACGGGCTGGAGGAAGTCTCGGAGGTGGACAGCATCTCCGGACAGTATGACCTTCTGGCCAAGTTCTATCTGCCCAGGGAATACGATGTCGGTCGCTATGTCACCGAACGCGTGCAGACCACCGATGGCGTCAAGGACACCTTTACCCTGGTGGCCTTCAACGCCTTCACCTGAGCCGACCCGCGCATGCCCTTCCGCCGCCGACCGCGCCGCGTTCACGGCAGCGGCAGCATGCCGTCGAAGGCCACCAGGGCGACCAGCGCCAGGGCATAGATCACCGCCACCACGGCGGCCAGGGCCAGCACGTTGCCCAGGGTCAACAGGGGGTGGTGGTCGCGCTCGCGCTGGCGTCGCGCAGAGCCGCGCCGCTCCACGCCGCCCAGCAACACCATGTAGACACGGCGCCCGCCCGGAAGCGGCACCGACAGGCGGGCGTCCACCGGATGGGTCCGCTTGTCCAGGCGCTGGAAGTCGGCTTCCAGATCTTGTTCCGATCGCGAGACCGACCGGGGTTCGGATCGGGGTTCGAATTGGGGTTCGAATTGGGGTTCGGATTGGGGGGCGTCCGCCGCCGCAGTCTTCGCGTGGGACGAGCCGGGCATCTCCGCCGGTGACACCATGCCGCGCTGTCCTTTCCGTCAGCCAGGGATCGACGGCCCCGAGGGTCCGCAGTGTAGCGCGCGCCGGCGGTCGGCGGCATCCCTTTTCGCGCCGCCCGGCCCTCAGTGCTTGCGGTCGTGGCCCAGCAGAAGGGATGTGATGCGATCGCGCTGGCGTGCCGCCTCGGACGCATCGCTGGTCGGCGCCAGGAGATTCTGGCCGAACACAAAGGCATAGAACAACCGCGCCCGGGCGCCCGCCTCCTCGGGCGCGGCGCCAAGGGCGGCGAACAGCGGCTCCACCCGGGCCAGGCGCGCGGCATCGACGGCGGCCACGGCCTCGGCGGCGGCCGGGTCCAGGCGCGCCCACGTGCGCACCGCCATTTCGATCGCCGTGCCGCGGGGGTTGGGATGATCCAGGTAGCGCGACAGCAGGCGCCGCAACACGGCGGCAGCGTCCTCGCCCTCGGCCGGGGTGGCGTGGCGCGCGATCACCGCCACCCGACCGTCACGCCAGCGCGCCAGAAGCCGGGCAAGAAGGTCGGACCGGTCGCGGAAGTGCCAGTAGAAACCGCCCTTGGTTACTTTCAGCCGGCGCGCCAGCGGCTCCACCCGAACGTTGTCAACGCCACCCTCGGCCAGCATGGCGAAGGCCGCGTCCAGCCAGGCGTCGCTATGTGTCTTGGCTTCGCGCAGGGCTGCGTCCTCCCGCCGGGGCGCCGGTGTCCCCGTCTGGTTGCTTGACGGCCGGCCGCCTGATCCATACGCTGTCGTATACTTCTACCGTGCCGGAGCCTCTTCGTCCATGCCGACCGATCCTGCCAGCGCGCTGCCGTCGTTCTCGCCCGGATCGCCGGATTATGTCCAGCGGGTCCATGACAGTTTCGCCCAACAGGCTTTCATGGCCACGCTGGGCGTCAGCGTGGACCGGGTGGCCCCCGGGATCGTCGAACTGGTGATGCCGTACCGCGCCGACCTGACGCAGCAGAACGGCTACCTGCATGCCGGCGTGACGGCGTCGCTGGCCGACAGCGCGGCCGGTTATGCCGCCTATACCGTGATGCCGGCGGACAGCAACGTGCTGTCGATCGAATTCAAGCACAACCTGCTCTCGCCGGCGGTCGGCCACCGCTTCCGGGCATGCGGTCAGGTCATTCGCGCCGGCCGCGCCATCGTGGTGGTTCAGGCTACGGTGATCGCCGAACAGGACGCCGGCGAAAAGACCGTCGCCCTGATGCAGGCGACCATGATCCGCGCTTCGGCATAGGCTGGGGGACATCACGGCCACAATGGCCCATAATGCGGGATCTCAATGACCGCGCCGCCGCCACCATGCCAGGAAATCGGGTGACGCTGGCTCCGGTGCGCCGGTTCGGTTGCGTCCACCCACCTCAGTCACCCGCCATGACAGGAGAATCGCCGCCCATGACTCTGTCTCTTAAGTGTCGCGCCCCCCATGGCGCCCACCTGGCCGCCGCCCTGGCGATCGGCGCCACGCTGCTGCTGGTTGCCATGCAGCCCGCGCGGGCCGCGTCCGACACCATGACCGTGCTGCTGGACTGGTTCGTCAACCCGGACCACGCGCCTTTGGTGGTGGCGCGGGACGGGGGCTTTTTCGAGGCCGAGGGCCTGGACGTCGAGTTGATCGCGCCGGCCGATCCAAACGACCC
>CAYFTQ010000100.1:0-8560 GCA_964346035.1 uncultured Roseospira sp.
GGTGGTGGCGGTGGTGGCGGCTCCGGGCGCGGTGCGGGACGGGGCGGGGACGGTGGCGAGAAGATGCCTCCCATGAAGACGCTCCTTGTTTGGCTCACGGGGCGGGACCGGACGGACGCGAACGGCGGACATGAAAAAACCCCGCCGGCGTGGGCGCCGGCGGGGCCGCTGATGTCGGATACACGTCTGGCCGTTCGATGATCCGGGGAGTGCCAAGCCCGGCGTTCGCTGCCAAGGAGTTTTTTCGGGCAATCGTCCGGGTCGCGGAGCGGTTCACGCCGGGGTCATGCCGAGACGTCCGCGCCGCCAAGGCGGTTTTCCGCGTCTCAGGATGTTCTTGTCGACCGTTACCAGTAGCGCAAGGCGGCGCGGAAGATGTCGGCCAGGTCGGCCTCGTCGGGGGCGCGTGGGGCCTGGACAAGCAACCGTTTCTGCTGGTGCGCGCCCCTGACCAGGGCCGGGATGTCGGCTTCGGCATAGCCGATCCCGCCGATCCCGTTCGGGCAGCCGGTGTTGCGCATGATCTCCGCCAGGCGCATCGCCAGTGCCTCGCCGCCGTGTTCCGGCGCCAGGTTGGCGACGTCCGCGCCCAGGCCGCGCGCGGCCTCCAGATGCCGTTCCGGGCTGGCGCTTGCGGTGAAGCGGAACGCCGCCGGCGCGTTGACCACGACCGAGATGCCGTGCGGGACCATGGGCTTTTCATCCTCGTAGCCGGCGGCCACGAAGCGATGGTTCTGCCCGGCGACGGCGTAGCTCATGGCGTGAGGGATGTGGACCCCGGCGTTGCCGAAGGCCATGCCAGCCAGGGTTGAGGCGAACATCAGGGCGTCGCGGGCTTCGTGGTCGGCGGGGTCGGCGTGGGCGCGCTCCAGATAGCGCCCGCCCAGCTCGATGGCCTTCATGGCGCCGATGTCCGACCACGGATTGGCGCCCTGATAGGGCGGCCGGTCGAGTGGATCGGCCGGGGCATCGCGGCTGCGGAAGTCGCGAGCGGTCCAGCTCTCGATGGCGTGGGTCAGCACGTCCAGCCCGGTGGAACAGACCACCCCGACCGGCAAGGTATAGGTGGCGGTGGGGTCCACCACGGCGCGGGTCGGCTTCAGGAAGCGATGGGCGATGCCGGTCTTGACCGATTCCGAGACGAAATCGAAGATGGCGGTCGCCGTCATCTCGCTGCCGGTGCCGCAGGTGGTCGGGCAGGCCAGATGCGGACGCAGCGGTCCGGGAACGGGTTTGCCCCGGCCTATGGGCGCGTTGACATAGGCCAGGAGTTCGTCCGGGTACGTGGCGTAAAGGTTGGCGGCCTTGCAGGTATCCATGACCGAGCCGCCGCCGAGGGAAATGAAGCCATCGAAGCGGCCGTCGACGGCGAAGGCGGCGGCGTCGCGCAAGGCCGTGTCGGTGGGCTCGATCACCACGGCGTCATAGACGACCACGTCCAGGCCGGCCCTGGCGATGGCCTCGCGGGCGATGGCGACATGCTCCGAGGCGGCCAGGTGGCGATCCGTGAACAGCGCGATGCGGCTGGCATTCAGGGCCTTCAGGTCGGCGCCCAACTCCCGCAACGCGCCGTGGCCGTACTTGAGCGGCACGGTATCCACCGTGAAGATGTGTTCCGGTGTCATGACGGCGATGCTCCCTCGGTCCGGATGCGTTGCGTCCGTGCGGTGACGGGTGTGCGCGTTGGCACCGGGCGTGCCGTCAGCAGCGCGTTGACGCCGTCGGCCACGACGGTTTCGCAGTGGCGGGCGATGGCCTTGCGCGAGGGCCAGTCGGCCGGGTCCACGGGGGCATGAAAGATCACTTCCGCCGTCACGTGGCCCATGCCCAGCATGGTGAACAGGTGCGGGGCCAGATCCATGTCACCATACCAGGCCAGGAAGGGGCGCCAGGCGCGGCCGATCGGAACACCGTCCATCAGGGTATAGGCCAGCGAGACCGGCTGAATGAAGGGTTTCAGCGCGTCGGGGCCGGTGCGCCGACCCTCGGCCACGGCCAACAGTGCGCTCTTGAACGGCAGCACCCGATTGCCGTCGCTGCTGGTGCCTTCGGGGAACAGGACCAGCGGTTCGCCCTCGCGCAGCCTTTTGGCGATGTCTTCGCGGCCCTGCCCGGCACGGGCGCGGCGGCGTTCGACAAAGACCGTGCGCCCCAGGCGGGCAATGGTGCCGAAGCCGGGCCAGGTGCCGACCTCGGACTTGGCCACGAATCCGGCCTTCACCAGCGCGCCCAGGACGACGATGTCCAGATAAGAGGCATGGTTGGACAGCACCAGCAACGGACGCTTGTCGCTGACCACGCCGCCGCGCACCACCAGGCGCAGGCCGATGATCTCCGCGACCGTGCGCCAGTACACCCGCGCCAGCCATCGGGTCGGCACCCGCAGCCCCAGCAGCGCCGCATAGGGGGGCACCAACAGGGCGGTCCACAGCAGGAACAGGACCAGGCGGCGCCCGGCGCGAACAGGAGACATCAGGGCCGGCATCGCGGTCCTCGTCATGGGGCCGCGCGGGCCTAGAGGGTTGGGATGGAGCCGACCCGCGCCGTGCGGTCATAGTGCCGGAGGTACTTTTCGGCGATGCGGTCGGTCTTGACGATGACGCACACGTCGGTGGTGTTGAACTGGCGATCGACAAAGGCACCGTCACCCACGAACCCGCCCAAACGCAGGTACCCCTTGACCAGCGGGGGCAGTGCCGCGAGGACGCGGCGGGCATCGAACGTGCCGGGAGGCTCCAGGTTCATGGTCTGGTAGAACTGCGGCAGCGTGACCGGCCGGATTTCCTCGGGCGCCAGGTGGCTGTGGTGCAGGTAACTGAGCGAGGGTGCCAGCGCCTGAACATCGTTGCCGTGCAGGCTGGCGCAACCGAACATCAGCCCCACATCGTGGCGGAAGACGTAAGCCGCGATGCCGCGCCAGAGCTGTTGCATGGTGTGCCGGTTGCGATACCGCGCATCGACGCACGAGCGGCCCAGCTCCATGACCTCGTAAGGCTGTGCCAGGATGCGCGAGATGTCGTATTCCGAGGCGGTATAATATCCGCCCGCGCGCCGGGCGTGGTCCCGCCGCATGAGGCGATAGGTCCCCACGACCCGCTCCGCGCCCTGGCCCAGCGAATGATCGATGACCAGCAGATGGTCGGCGATCTCGTCAAAGGCATCAAAGTCGCGTTGGCAGGCTGCGGTCTCCAGGCTCGGCCGCGCCCCTTTTTCGTTATAAAAGATTCGATAGCGGAGGGCTTGCGCCGCCCGCACCTCGTCTTCGGTGTCGGCCAGCACAACGTCCAGGTCCCCTGCACGCAAATCCCCGAGAGACCCCATCTCACTCCCCGTCCGGGCCGCAGACCCGGACACCTTCTCGCGCGCCATGGGCCCGGCTGCCACGGTGCGCGGGGCCGCTGGGACCCGTTTTCAAGGATACGGCCCTGATGCCGTCTCCGGCGATGCCCGCTGCCGGGCCGGTCAATGACCCCACCCCGTCCCGAGCGCCATGATTGTCCTGAAGCAGCGGCCGGCCCCCCGGAACGGGATGAGAGAAACGACGCCCGGTGGCCCCGATAGCCGCCGCCGACCCGCCGTCGGCCCCATTACGAAGTGCCATTGTTGCCACTATGTTTCAAGGGCCGACCGTAAAGCTCCAACCGGTGGCCGAGCAATTCAAACCCAAGCTGGCGAGCGATTTCTTCCTGAAGGCGCTCAATGTCGGTGTTGTGGAACTCGATAACGCGGCCGGTTTCAAGGTCGATCAGGTGATCGTGATGGTCGTCCGACACCTCTTCATAGCGCGCCCGGCCGTCCATGAACTCATGGCGTTCAAGGATCTCGTTCTCCTCGAACAGGCGCACGGTTCGATAGACCGTGGCAATGCTGATTCGGGGATCCAGGCCGGAGGCCCGGCGATACACTTCCTCGACATCGGGATGGTCCGTGGCCTCGGACAGGACACGTGCAATGACGCGGCGCTGCCCGGTCATTTTCATGCCCTTGTCGATACAGCGCTGCTCGATCCGCGAGGTCATCGGGGGCCACGGCTGGAGTCCGGACGTTTCATGACTCTCATTTTAGGCAAGCGCGCCGAAAAAGAAAAGGAGTCCCGTTCGCCGCGCCCGATGGCGTGACGGCCCCGCCATGGCTGCGGGGGATGTCCCGTCCGTCGCCCGCGCGGCCAACGCGGACCCCGCAGCCGTATCCGGCCGCAGCACCGCCGGGCTTGCGCGCCGGGATCGGGCCAGGACCGGGCGCCCCGACGGCGATGGCCCGGCCCGGATGGCCCGGCCCGGACGGCGCTCCCGGCTGGCGCGATCAGGCGCTATCCTGGCGCCGCTCCCGCGTTCCCAGGCCGATTTTCTTGGCCAGCGCGCTGCGGTGCTGGGCATAGTTCGGCGCCACCATCGGGTAGTCGGCGGACAGGCCCCAGCGCTCCCGGTACTCTTCGGGCGTCATGCCATAGGCCGTCTTGAGATGGCGCTTGAGCATTTTCAGCTTTTTGCCATCTTCCAGGCACACAATGTGATCTGCGGTCACGGATTTCTTGATCGGGACAGCCGGCTGCGGGCGCTCGGGCGCTGCTTCGGCCTCGCCCACCGAAGCCAGACTGCGATGGACATCCTTGATCAGGGTCGTGAGGTCGGAGACGGCCACCGAGTTGTTGCCCACGTGGGCAGACACGATCTGTGCCGTCAGCCTGAGGAGCTCTTGCTCGTTGGGCGACGAGGACATCAGTCAACCTTTCTTGTCTTGGATGTTAAAGTTAGTGAGCGACCGCAACCGATGGCCGCGTTGCCACGCAAGGATTGGCACTGCCGCGCGACAAGGCCGCCGGAACGCGCCACGGTGCGAACCGCGCTTCGTCGCTGAAGCTTATGTTGTCTGTTATAAACCCATCAAGGAAAATCGGCAAGAGTTGCCAAGCGGAGCGATCGGTTTCACAGCAAAAAAAGAAAGCCACGATGACCATGAGCAACCATGCCCTCGATATCACCGGCGACATTTGCCCCTTTACGTTCGTCAAGACGAAGCTTCTTATCGAGCGCATGCCTGCCGGCGCCACCGCCTGTGTTCGTCTCCAGGGTGCGGAACCCTTGCGCAATGTGCCTCGCTCGGTTCGAGAGGCCGGCCATGAGGTGCTTTCCCTCGACCCGGAAGAGGGCCAGGGGGCGACGGGAATCCATCGCCTGACTATTCGGAAATCCGGGGTTCAACTCGCGTGATGTCATCCGAACGTGTGTCGGGGGGGCGGTCCGGCGAACCGGCCTGCGGGCCGCGCCGCAGCACCAGGGCATCAATCGGTGCGTCGCCGCCGACCGTCTCGGTATAATAGCCCGGCCGGATGCCCGCAACAGTGAACCCGGCCCGTTGGTAGAACGCCAGCGCGGCGGCGTTGGGCCCGGCCACCTCCAGCATGAGCGTGTCCACGCCGGCCGCGCCCAGATCCGCCGCTGCGGTCGCCAGCAGGTCCCCGGCCACGCCTTGCCGGCGGCAGGAACCGGGTCGCACGCCCAGGGTCAGGATCTCGGCCTCCGGCGGTACGCTCTGGACCAGCAGCAGACCGACCGGGGTTTGTGCCCCCGACAGCGCCAGCCAGCCCCGGGTTGTCGGCAGCGCGAGCAGGCCCGCCATCTCCTCCGGGGTCCAGGGACGGTGCCAGGACTGGCCGCGAAAGCACAGGCGGTGCAGCGCCGCCAGCAGACGCGCCGGCGCCGGCGCGGCCGGCACGACTCGCACCCGGGCGAGCGGAGGCGAGAGGGTCATGGTCGCGTCCGGGCGTGGGGCGCCGGCAGGCTGGCGTCGGGGGGCCTCACGTACAGCGGGCGCGGCGCCACGGCCTGGTCCGGTCGCTTCGCCACCAGCGCGGCCAGGACGGCCGTGTCCGGCGCGCGACCGGCGTCCGCCGGCACCCGCACGGTGGCCGGCAACGGGCGCGGCAGCAGGGCGACGCCGTCGCCGACGAGCACCCGTTCGGTCGCCCCCAGGCTGGCGACCAAGGCGTCCGGCGCCACGGAGGCAACCTCATCAAGCGCCCGACCCTCGGCATCGAAGCTCTGTCGGTAGACCTCGGCGCGGCGGGCATCCAGCACCACCATCAACGGGCGTCCGACCGCCGGCCCGTGGTCGCGGGCCATGAGCGCCAGAACCGTTGTGGTGGTGGCGCCCAATACCGGGCAGCCCGCCGCCAGCGCCAACCCACGCGCGAACGCGAGGCCGACCCGCAGCCCCGTGAAGCCGCCGGGACCGACGGTCACACCGATCGCCGCCAGGTCGCGCGCGTCGGCGTCGCCCTGGGCCAGGACGGCCTGAGTCAGGGGTGCCAGCGCCTCGGCGTGGCCATGATCCATGGTCCGGTCGGCGCGCGCCAACACCCGGCCGTTGCTCCATAGGCACACCCCGCAAGCGCGTCCGGAGCAGTCCAGCGCCAGAATGGGGCCATTCCGGGGTGCGCTCACCGTGGCGCACCGGCAGGCGTCATCATACCGGTGCCGGCGGCGGCGTCGCTGAGCACCGGATAGCGTCCGCGTGGCTGGAAAAGCTGATAGTGCCACCACTCGTTTCGATAGAAGTCCCAGCCGGCCGCCGTCATGATCCCCAGCAGCAGGGCGCGGTTGCGTTGCGCCTCGGGGCTGACGGACAGCACGCCGTGATGGGAGTCCGGTGTCATGGTGTCGAATCCGGTGCCCATCTCCAGCGCCCGGCCGCTGGCGGCATCGACCAGCGTCAGATCGACGGCGGCCCCCATGGAGTGGGGCGAGCCCCGGTGCGGATCGGCGATGAAGTCGGGATCGGGGCAGGCGTCCCACAGCACCCACTGGGCCTCCGCCGGGCGGAAGCCGTCGAACACGCGCAGACGCAGGCCCAGCGGCCGCGCCAGCCCGACGGCCCGCGCCAGTAGGGCGGCGGCGTCCATGTGCAGGAAGCAGGCCGCCCGCCCATAGACCGGCCTGCCGGTCAGGTTGTCCGGCGTGGCATAAACGATGTCGAGATCGACGTCATAGGTTTCCGGGGTGATCTCGATCAGCATGGGACTCCGGTTGGCCGAAGGCGGTCGCGGGCGGCGATCGGAACGCCTTTGATCAGAACGCTTTCAGGCCGTCCACGTCGATGGCCGCGAAATACGCCTCCATGTCCTCGGGCGGCGCGTCCCCCTGGATCTGAACCAGGATACGGTTGTTGACAAGGGCCTGAAGCTCGCCGTCATTGGTCAGGATGACCTTCTGCCGGTTGATGCGCTTGACCGTCCCCATGGCGCCCATGGTGGCGGTGCTGGAAAACATGCCGGCCATGGCCGCGACCATTGGATTGTCCGCCAACAGTTGCACGTCAACGCGCCGGCCTGTGCTTGTGTAGGTTGCGCGTGCGGACAGGCCGCCACCCATCATGACGGCGCCGACGGACTCTGACTCGGTCTCTCCACGCTCCCACCCGTCCAGCGGCGCCGGCAGGAAGTCGGCCAGTCCGGCCGCCTTGGCCTGTGACAGAAGCTGGCTGGCGAAGTCCAGTTCCTCCTTGGCGAGGGCGACGTCGTCCGCCTGATAGGCCTTCAGCGCGGCCTGGATGGCGTCCTCGATCTCGTCCGCCCGGGCCTGGCCCGGCGTCAGCAGGGCAAACGACAGGGTCAGCGCCAGCACGGCCAGCACGGTCGCCAGGCGATTGAAGGCCAGGCGATCGAAGGCCAGGCGATCGAAGGCCAGGCGATTGAAGAATTGCGTCATCGGGGGTGCTCCTCCCCTGGTGGCATTGGCGCGCCACCGTGTTCCGAGGCCGGCCCCAGCGTGGGTCAACGGCCTGCTCCATCGGTATCATTCCCCCGCATCGCGCCACCGTCAAGGCACCCTGGCTCCTGGACCAATCCCGGGCCAATCCCGGGCCAATCCTGGAACGGGCTGGTCGATCGCCTTTGGCGCGGTGCTCACGGGTTTCTGTTGCGGGCCGCCCGGGCGCCTCCTATATAGCGGCCAAACCAGGGCCCGGCCGCCGCGATCCGAACCGATCCGGGCGCCCGGGCTGGCCTCCCGACCCCTCCGGGAAACGCCGCGGTGCCTGATGGGGCCGCCGCGCTTCGCCTACATGGAGAAATACTCATGAGCAAGGTTATCGGTATCGACCTCGGCACCACCAACTCCTGTGTCGCCGTCATGGACGGCAAGGACGCCCGTGTCATCGAGAACGCCGAGGGCGCACGCACGACGCCCTCGATGGTGGCTTTCTCTGACAGCGGCGAGCGTCTGGTCGGCCAGCCGGCCAAGCGTCAGGCGGTGACCAACCCCGAAAACACGCTGTTCGCCATCAAGCGCCTGATCGGCCGTCGCTACAGCGATCCGACGGTGGAGAAGGACAAGGGCCTGGTTCCCTACAAGATCGTCAAGGGCGAGAACGGCGATGCCTGGGTCGAGGCGCAAGGCGAGAAGTACGCCCCCAGCCAGGTGTCGGCCTTCATCCTGGGCAAGATGAAGGAAACGGCCGAGGCGCACCTGGGCGAGGCCGTCACGCAGGCGGTCATCACGGTGCCGGCCTACTTCAACGACAGCCAGCGCCAGGCCACCAAGGACGCCGGCAAGATCGCCGG